>JAHIYL010000033.1 GCA_018815145.1 Nanobdellota archaeon
CATTAAAATGGAGAGCATGTATGATTATCTTAAAATCTACAGAATAAAAAACGAGGTTCTTCATGCTAAGGTTCTTGTGGCGGATGGCGAAACCACCCTTGTAGGCTCAGCCAATCCCACATTTGGGGGAATGGTTAGAAATTATGAGCTGGGTTTTCTAGTGGAGGATCAGAAAATATCACATAAAATACTTACCATTCTCGGGAGGTTGAAGGAAGGATGAGGGTATACTACCATGTTTACCCCACCTGTCCCAGTTGTCATGAACCCCATAATAAAGGGATGCCTATTGAGATTCTCGGCAAAAACGATCTCAGATGTTCTTCCTGTGGAGCCAACTTTTCAAACAATGTGAATATGTTATCATCTGGCAAATTTGAAAATACAGTGAAAATAGTTATTAAAAATGAAGGAAAGAATGCAGAAAAATATCTATCAATAATCCCACTCGTATGGAAAATAAATCCCAACCCTATTGAGTCAGAATATACTAGATGGATAGATAATCTGAATTCGGGTAAATTTCTTGTTACATGGCCATGGAGAAATGTTAAAATTTTATCCCTTCTTGCAATTGATTACCTTATTAAAAATTCATCAAAAAAGGTAGTGGTTGTTTGTAATATATCATCAAAATCAGACGACCTTGAAATAAATTGCCCATCATTAAAGGATACCTTTGAACACCTGATCTATATTCAAAATGAAGAAAAGGGTGGAATTGAAGAAAAAATTAGACGGGAAATGAGAAGTTTTGATCGGAGGTTTGTACTGAAAAAAAATAAAGTTGTTCATTTTGTGATAAACAGAATCGGAACACCTTACAGACGTGATGATATATCATTCGATTCAATTCAAAAAACTAAGAATAGACTAATCAGGGAAATCGAATCAGATTTTGGATTTGATTCCGTAAGAAATGTTGAAATCTCGACATTAGATCATCCGAAGAATAAACATGAAAGAACAAGTAATCCGGATGGATTTATCGATATCAAACTCGAGGAAAGGGAACAGTGGAGTGGGAATCTAGTATATAGAAAACAGTGGTTATGGGATGTACTTCTGAATTCAAGAAAAATAAAACGACTTTCCAAATTGGTTTCAGTGATAACTTCATCAGAAGTCATGAAAAATTACAGAGATGATGAAAGACTATTTTTAATTTCATCGGAAATTGAACCTGAATTTATTTTTGATTTCATTGAGAAAATTAATCCTGACTTGGTTTTTATTCAGAATACAGATGAATTCATCAAAGATGTAATTTTCAATGGTAAAAAAAGCAGAGCATTGTTCAATTATCTTGAAAATTGTGACACATATCCTGTTATCATGTTTTCAACAGAGCCGGAAATCAGGCATCTGTATAGAATAAATTACACCAGGGATTTTCTGATGAAATATAACATAACTCCACATACGTGGGATTCCGAGATTATAATAGATAAAATCAGGAACGGAGAAAAGAATTCAGAATCATGCTATTGCAATCCTCTCTCATCACGATTTGATGAACTGTCTTATGGTGGAAAAATTCCAGAAGTTGAATATATTCAGACAAAATCACCTGACGATCTCGATAAGATTATCGAGAAAATTTCTGCAATAATTGACGATGAATCAGTAAAAAGAGATATTATAAAATATATTTCAGATTTGAAAAGAAGCCCACTGAAGCTGAAAGGAGATTATGAAAATCCAGAAGTATTCAAGCGTAAGGGGTTTTCTCTTGATAAAATCACTTACACATACCTGATGAGTATCCTGCGTGAAAAAATTGAGGATGATACGAAATTCGAGGGACTTAAAGAGGTTTTTGAGAAGATATATGAATCTGAAGCAGGAGATGCAGTAAATCCGTTAATGAACGAGATTGTGACCAAAGTGAATGAACTTCTAAGAGAATCTGAGAGTACAGTTACGGTTGTTGTCCATGGTTATGATGTAAAAGGTACTGAAAAATTGCTACGTGGGTTGGGTTTCAAAGATTATATTCCCTTCAGACTGTCGGTCTGTTCGTGGGGAAATCTTTCTTATAGGGAACACGAACTGAACAATAAAACCGATCACTATGTTGTATCAACACTTCCACCGTCTCTGGCCTATTCAATATATTTCGGTAATGTAAGCAAGTTTGTTTTCATTGGAAACGAAGACAATGTCAGAAAAATTGAAACGATTATCAGAAACAGATTAACCGAAACCAGATCCAGACCAATATATCTGCTTGATGAAGATGATTCTGCACCTGATCTTCTCAAAAATACGCTTGATAGTTTGGAAATTGATTCAAATGAAATGTTGGAGGACATATCTACGGAGGTAATAGTTGAATTTGAGGAAGATGTTGGTCATATTCAAACATCACCGGTGAAATCTATGAGTTCACATCCTGATATAAATGCAGGAGAATATGCAATTCTCGTCGTTGATAATAATAAGAGAGGTATGTTCATTCCGCTTGGTGCTTCACTTTTCATCAAGAAAGATCACAGATTGTCAGAACTTCAGTTGAGTGATACTCCATCTCACGCAAATCTGAAAAAGGAACTGAAAGACATAGAAATTCTCGTTGACAAACATGGAGTTTATGTATCCTTCAGATCAATTTTTACAAAATTCATGATGATATATGGCAAATCAATTCAGTTCAGAAATGGACCATTTGAATGGAATGGATTTCAGGAACTTCTTGAAGATGCTTCCGAATGGATTCGCATCCTTGAAGATGCAGTGAAATTATATTCAGAAAAAAAGAAAATTCCATATGAAGAAGCTGAAATTCAGATAGCTGAATATCTATCTTCTCTTGATCTGACAGCGAAGAATCCTGATTATATCAGAAGCTGGTGGTCAAGTTATGAAATCGTTGAAACGGAAAAAGGTGTAATCCATCTTTATAGAGTGGAACATCCCAGAGGACTGAATGATATCAAAAAAATATACTCTGGAATCAATAAAATACTATCCGAAATAATTCTGGATCCAGCGAAAGCTGAAAAAACGTATATTGCCTCAATAATAATACAGAATTTCAGAAGATCTTTGCTGAAAGGACAGATAGAGGAAATCAGTCCTTCCATGCGGCAGCTTTATTACCGTCTTGAACGGGAAGTAAAGGATCTGATCCAGACATCACCAATCTTCAGGGTTGACCTGATATATATGGTTGAATTATCAAAAAGAGTGGAACCTTTCAGAGTCATGACCAATTATGGAGATTTCATAAAAACTTCACCAGAAAAGTAATTTGTAATATCAATTGACATAGAATAAAATTTACTTTGGAAAATTTGAAATAAGCCAATCTTTAACAGATTTTTCCGTATTGTAACCTGATTCTTTTAATATTCTAACTATATCAATAGCCGATAAGATTATTACCGGATGGCGATCCTCCTTTATTTCTCGATATGCTTGGTTATGAATATATGATGTTGTGACAAAAATTCCAAATTGCCTGTATCTCAGCCTTGAAATAAGTCTTGATGTTTCTCTGACTCCCACTGAATTATTCAGAGCGTAACATTTAGCTTCGAGAGCAAAATCAACCTCAATCGAATTATTTCTCAAACCTAATCTGTATTTTCCAATTGCATCTCTCCCACCATCAACCCAGGGACGTGTCAGATCATAACTGATAATATTTGCATCCATTAATTTAGCCAGTTCAGCTGCACATTTTTCAAAACCATGTGGATTGGATTTAAAATAATTGTGGATGGTATTGATGATTTTAATATCTTTATCATTGTCTGGTATCTGTTCCTCTCTTGACCTGTAATCTATTGATCTCTCAGCTTTCAGAGGATTGTAAATACCCCTTTCAATCCATTTCATCCATTCCAAAGGAGCATTTTCTGAGATAGGTGTACCGTTTTTAAGGTCCTATATCCAGCTGTTCTTAATGGAGGGTATGTTCAGTATTGTAAAGATTGCTCTGTAATTCTGAAAACGCTGGCCTTTTTTGGATTTCCATACAGCCACGAGGTCTTCTGTTGGGCCAAGACCATCTGCTCCAGGAACAGCAAGTCCTTTGAATATCACATCCCTTCCTGTAGCGGCTTTGGTGAATATAAAAAATGGTGGTATCTTCTTTCTATCCTGCAGGTGTAAGGCTTCAAAAGAATCCCTTATCAGTACATTTCCCCTTCGCGGAGTATCATGCAGTAAATGACTTGGTGTTTTATTATCACCAAAATAATAGAACTGTCCGGTCTGTTCATCAAGAAAATCCGGCCAATCAGGATCCATAAGGGTTGTATAAAATACAACAAGTCTGGATGCTAGATTCTTTGTTGAACCAATGGGTCTGATTCCCCCGAGGTTAGCACAACCAATGAGTCCATGTATCGGATCATCACCTGCATTTCTTGCATCACCTCTCCTGTATAGAGCATCCACCACAAGATCCGCAGTTTCAAGTTCATTAAAATTGAACTCCTTTTGCATGTCTATCAATATAAGTGGCTTTTCTTAAAATTTAAAGCTGCTTGAAAAGAAATAAACGAATGATTTAAAATTCCTCCCTCCAGGATTCCACGATTTCATTGAAGTCGATTTCGGCCCAGTCCCTCTGCGTCCAGCTGTCGCATATCTTATAGATGTCGCAATCCTCGTTGTATGTGATTTCCTCCAGCCGCTCCTTGAGAGCGTGGGCCGCATCATAAACGTCCATCTGCTTTGTCTCCTTTATGAGTTCCCTTGTCATATTGTATAGCCCCTGGTCATTGTCCACGTTCAGGGCCA
>JAHIYL010000034.1 GCA_018815145.1 Nanobdellota archaeon
GATTTGAAGGATAGAAAAATATTAAGTGAACTGGATCTGAACAGTCGGCAGCCAATAAGTCAGATTGCAAAAAGAGTAAGACTTTCTAGGGCTGTTACCGAGTACAGGATAAAAAAACTTGAAAATGAGAGAGTCATCCAGGGCTATTATACTGTCATCAATACTTCAAAGCTTGGATATCATTATTGTCGGATTTATCTGCATATTAGAAGCATTACTCCTGAAAAAGATAAGGAGATAATTGAATTCATTAGTAAACTAAAGCATGTGATTTGGTTTAGTCAGCAGGAATACACTTGGGAAATTGTCATTGTTGCTCTTGTAAAGAATCTTTCCCATCTGAATGATATATACAAAGCCATAATCTACAAATATAGTGACATAATTGACAATACAGAGGTATCTGTTGCAGTAAAAATTCATCATTTTAGAAATAAATTCATTAATTTTGACCCTAAAACAATCTATCCGGAAAGCATAATTGGCGAGGTATCTGATGTATATGAATTAACTCCCAATGAAAAAAGAATAATTCAGCAGCTTAAAAAAGACACCAAAATTTCTCTAATACAATTAGCAGTAAAAATAAATCTGGATGTCAAGACAGTCTCAAAAACATTGAATAATCTGATTCACAACAATATCCTATTGGAATTTAGGCCACAAATAAATTTGAAGACATTTGATCTTACACACTTCCATGTATTTTTGACACTTGAGAATATGGATTCCAAGAGAGAGTCACAGGTTTTTCAGTATATTAAAGCTCAGCCCTACACAATCTATGCCACTGAATGCATAGGCAAACCAGATCTGGAATTTGATGTTCTGGTTAAAAACCAAGAAGAACTAAATGATTTTATGAAGAAATTTAAGCTGCAATTTGTAAATAATATAAAAAAATATTTTGCTCTTCCAATGTCAAAATTGCATAGGAATATATATTTTATTGGGGATGAATAGATTATACAGCTAATGGTTTCTGGATTGAGTAGATGCCATAGGGTAATTGGACTCTGTCTGAGAAGGCACTATTAATTATATTGTGTGTGATTTCTTTGTTCCTATATCCAACAATCTTGTACTTGTCAAACCGAGGACCTAGTATTTGGTCTATTGATCTAATTTCTGGTGTCCCTTGACCCACATCTGCGAACCTTTCTGATGATCCCATCTGTATTTTCTGATCTTTTGCGTACCTGAACACATATTCATCAAATTCTGTAGGATTATTCTCTTGTGGTATTTTGACGCTTTGCTCATGGTCTTGATTGAACTGGAAATACATAGTCCTTTTTCCAGTTTGATCAATATCACACTTGAAGTCTATAACTCTTTGTGGTACATCAAATATGCCAAGAGAAAGATTATAGTATCCAAATGCTTCAGTCAATCTATCTCTATATGTGGTTTCATCTTCTACTAATGCTTGTCCGATAACATACCTGTCTCCAGGTTTCATAACATGATGAACATTATTACTTAATGTTTCTTGTTCATCACTGCCAAAATTCGAATAAAGCGAGGTCAATCCAAGGAAAACATTCTGACGCCTTTCGCCGTCTACCAACACAGGTTCTATTTTTTTACTTAAATCAGACATATCAAGAAAGTCTGACTGGATAGGTTGCACCTCAATTGATAGATTACCTCTTATACTATGTAATTCATTTGCTACATTTGCTCTCTCAGAAGCGGACTCGGTCATGGCAAGGCTTTCATCAACAGAGTAAACTTTAATATTCTTTAAACTAGAATTGTTTTCAATGAATTTCTTGATTACAGGTAGTTCTTCTTTTATGGTTCCTCCGCCAAGACAAACAAATACAGCATCTTCAATATTTGTTCCTTTAGTTTTTTCAAGTTTGTACAAATCTGCATTTGTAGGATTTGCTAATATTGCCTGCTGATATTTGAGAACAAAATAATCATCATTTCCAACAGTTGCTTTCTGATATAGTCGTGCGGACTTAGGGAGTCGATATATATACTTCCTTAGATCAATTGTGTCACCCTCATTAAATTCATATAGATTTGTATCCTTTTGTTTATGCTCAAATTTTTTATTAATAGATTTAACAATGTCGCTAACAAGACAGTTTCTTTGCAATTTGAATTTTTGATAAATATTTTCTAATTGGATGGCATCATCAAAATCCGAACTAAAATCTTCTTGTCCATGATTTAAGTGTTGATTTAGATAAATAAAGTATTTGTATAATAAAGGATGACCAAATGGTCTTGGATCAATATCTGTCAATGCTTTATATCTGTATGTAAATTCCTTTACAAAATCAATTCTGTCATTTAAGTCAACTGGTAATCCTGTGAAGTTTTTACCTAAATCTCCAATACTATTTTTATATGTGTCATGAAGCAGCCACCAAAAGGCTCTGATTTCATCACCTTTTCCTGATCTTTCCATATCCTTAACACTATATTTAAAAACAGGGAAGCTATCGAAAATGTCAAACATTCCATTATATAAGGTAAAAGCTTTTATAGGGTCTGGTTCAGACTGATAACAGTAATCTCTTAGATTAACCATATCTGAACAGTGAATCGGGAATTGTGATGCATCCCTAAGTTTCCTATCTATCATACTCTGATCTGATTTAAATGATTTCATTAATTCAAACAAATGGTCCACCTGTTCATCTGGTGTAAGATCAGAGTTCCATACTGTTGTAAGAACATTAGAATAATTGTTGAATGGTCCATCTGGTCGTCTTGTTCTACGGAAGAGTTCATATGGAACTCGAAAGGTATCACTGTCAGGAGGATAGTCTTTGAAAGGTATAGAGTATGGATTGTTTAAGTCAATTGCTAATGCTCTGAATGTAGCATTTTTATGATAAAGAGCATTTGTAAATTCTAGAAGACTTTGATGATTAATGTTTGAGTCTTCTGCTGCATATGGATTCCACATCTCTTCTAAATAGTGGTTTCCCATTTCAGGATTGATTCTTGAAGCCACTGAGACAATATCAAGAAATTCCTTTTTTTTCTCATACTCTGTTATATCTTGACAAAAATCATGAATTTCCTGAGCTAAACTGGTTAGGTTTGTAACACTATCTTTTGCCTGTGCAAGATGCTCAATTTTGGCTTCAGTTAATTCATGTGTTGCAGATATGAAATATTCAGAAAAGGAATGTGTAATTGTATCATCATAACCTAAAAAATTATTTAAATCTGTTCTGGTTTGAACAATGTTTTCAAGGAGATTTTGAAAATTATTAGGTAGTGAATCCCCTGAAGCAACAGGTAATAATGTTACAGGTGGCAGCATTTCATTATATCTTTGATACAAGTCAGGTATGGTCGTTATATTTTCATATATTTGATCAAAGTATTCAGAAGCTGATTGAGTTTCAGGAAAAGAATCCTTGAAATCAAGAAGGAGTTTGACTGAAGGATCCTTACGGGCTCTAAAGATGATGGAAGTAATTGAAGGATTACGGAATTTTGCTATATTGTCACCTACAAAGGTCCCAAAATTTGAATAATACATTATACCGGTTAATGCTTTTGTCCACGGGCTTACCATTTTCATTTGAATTTTTGTGTAAATCTATCTAATTTTACCTCTCTAAATTCATCTACTATTTATAAATATTTCTATAATTTATTACTTAAAAGTGACAATATGTTGGGATCTCGACAACTCACTCTCTCATTACCCCATAATAAATACCATAAAAAATCCGAAAAGTATATAAAATACCTAAAAAAAGGTATTAACTAACCATTAAAAAGGTAGAAAAAATGCTGACACCAAAGCAAGTGAAAATTTTTGAGGTTTTTATGGAAAAACCCTTTAAAGAATTTACATATCGGGAGATAAAAGAGTATGCCAAAGAGAAATCAAATTCAATTATTCAAAAGGCAATTTCAAAATTTATTGAAGAAAATCTTATTGATAAGAAAAAAATTGGGAATATGTTTCTTTACAGATTAAATACAGAGAATAACACTGTTTTTTCGTATTTTGAAATTTTGGCAAAAGAAAGACTGTCAATTTCTATTAAAAAGACTTTAATAATAATTCAAAAAGAGCTTAAAGGCACTAATTTTATTTCAATAATCATTTTTGGCTCTTTTGCTGAAGGAAAACAGACTCAAAAATCAGATTTAGATATTGCAGTATTTGTAACTTCCGAGGAAGACAAAAGAAAATGCAAATTATCCCTAAAATCAGCAGAATTAAAATCAGTATTAGTTATTGATCATCATATTTTTACACAAAATGAGATGCTCCTAATGCTCAAAGATAAACATGAAAACCTTGGAAAACAAATAGCTTATAAACATATTGCTGTACATAATCCTATGATATTTTATTCAATAATTCAGGAGGGAATTGACAATGGATTCAAAATTATATATTCATAGGGCAGAAAACGAGATAAAGCTTTCAGAAATTATCTTTGCCATAAGTGAAAAACCAGAAATGCAGACAGATTCATTTGATATTAAAGATCCGGAAACATATTATAGTGGGGTCATAAGCCATAGTTATTATTCCATTTTTTATGCTGCCAAAGCATATTTGATAAATAAAGGAATAAAAGTTACTGCTCCTGAGGAACACAGAAAGGCATTTGAAGAGTTCAAGAAATATGTTGAATCTGGAGAGCTTGATGTCGAATTGCTGAAGATTTATCAAGAAGCATTGGTTAGAGCTGAATATTTACTGGGAATATTTAAAGAAGAAAAAAAGAAAAGAGGTAATTTTGCATATCGAATCATGCCTCAGGCAAACAAGGATCCTGCAAATGAAAGCATTGAACATGCAAAAACATTTTTTAAGCATATAATTGCAGTAGTCGGATAACTTTTAACTAGGTGAGACTAATCAATATTTTTTTAATACAAAAAATATTTTGTTTAAAATGGAAGTGCATAAATGGAACTAGACTATGAAAAACTCGGCTTCAAGTGTGGTGTAGAGATCCATCAGGAACTTAACACAAAAAAGCTCTTCTGCAGCTGCGAGTCATCAATGAAAGAGGAGAAAAAGACCTTTGAGATAAGAAGACAGCTGCGTTCTGTTGCCGGAGAAACAGGAGAAGTGGACACAGCGTCCCATTATGAAGAGTTGAGAGAGAGAGTTTTTGTATATTCTGGCTATGAAAATGAGGCCTGTTTAGTCGAAACAGACTCTGAACCACCCCACCCAGTTGACAAGGAAGCACTGGAGATATGCCTTGGTTTTGCTAAAGCACTCCATATGAAGGTTCCTGATACTCTCTGCGTCATGAGAAAGACAGTCACAGATGGCTCTGCATGCTCAGGGTTTCAGCGAACAATATTGGCTGGTATTGAGTCAAAAGACAGTTTCCTTCCAAAGTCAAAAGTCAAGGTGAATCAGCTTAATCTTGAGGAGGATGCCTGCAAGATTATGAAAAAAGAGGATAATGTGGTATATTATTCGCTGTCAAGATTAGGGATTCCACTCCTTGAAATCGGAACAACAGCAGATATAAAAGACCCGGAACATGCAAAAGAGGCAGCAGCAGAGATAGGTTCCATCCTCCGTTCTTTCAATGTCAAAAGAGGCATCGGCACAATAAGGCAGGATGTGAATGTATCTATAAAAGGCGGTGCAAGGATTGAGGTCAAGGGCTGGCAGGACCTGAAGACAATACCTCTCCTGGTTGAAAATGAGGTTCTAAGGCAGATTGCACTTTTAGAAATAAAAAAAGAGCTTGAAAAAAGGGGTTTGAAAAAATTTGACAATAACATTGCTAACGCAACAAATGCCTTTGAAAAGACAGACAATAAAATTATATCAAAGATTATCAGGTCCAATGGCAGAGTCCTGGCAATACTGCTCCCAAAATTTGCAGGCCTTCTGAAAAAAGAAGTCTGTCCTGGAAAGACTTTTGGAAGAGAGCTTTCTGAATATGCAAAAGCATACGGAACAAAGGGCATGATACATACTGATGAGGATCTCAAGAAATATGGTCTTGAAAAAGAGTTTGACAAAATTAAGAAGCAGATGAAAGCAGGTAAGGATGACCTTGTCATCATCATTGCAGAAAATGAAAATATTGCCAAAAAAGCCGCAGAATCTGTCTATGAGAGAGCACTCTATTGCCTAACTGGTGTCCCTGAAGAGACAAGGATACCGAATCACAAGGATGCAACCTCCAGTTACGCAAGGCCGCTTCCTGGGGCTCACAGGCTGTATCCTGAGACAGATATCCCTATGGTGCAAATCACGCAGAAGATCATGGATTCAATCAAGGTCCCTGAGATGATGGCAGACAAGATTGCAAGATTAGGCAAACTGTACAAGATTGACGCAGTAACACTCAAAGAGATGCAGAGAGATGGCATTGATATTGAGGATTATGCAAAAAAATATAAGAAGATAGAACCGAAATATATTGCACAGGTATTGATTGAATATCCAAAAGAGATCAAGAAAAGATATAACATTGATGTGGATGCTGAAAAATATGCTGATGAGCTTTTTACCAGGCTTTCAGCTGGAGAGATAAATAAGGATGCAGTGCTTGAGATATTTGCTGAGCTTGGCAAAGGCAATAAGGTTGATTATTCTAAGTTTGCTGTCATGGATGAGAAAGCTCTGGAAAAAGAGATTAAAATTATGATCCAACAGAATAAAGATGCTCCAGTGAATGCCATGATGGGGATTGTCATGGGAAGATTAAGAGGCAAAGCACCTGGAAAGACCATAGCTGAGATAATCAAGAGACTGATGAGCTGAATTCTTTTTCTTATTACTTAATATGTGTTTTTGTGTATATATCAAGAAATTGAGCATTAGGATCAGTCATATTCTTTACATGATAATAATTTTCTTTGTCAAATATCTTCCAGAAGGTCTCTTTGTCATAGTAATTGTATGAGATCAGGGTCTTAATTCCTCCTAGCTGAATCAATTTGTCCTCTAACAATTTGAAATAATTCTTGTTCTTCTTCTGCTTCATGCCGTATACTGCACAGTCAATGAACAGCTTATCCCTGTTGCTTTTCAGGAATTCACGATTTATCCATGGGTAATTCCTGAACCTGTAAGGGACAATCCACAATGGAAAAAAATCAAATTCCTTCACATAAAACCTGTAGAATTCATCCAACTTTGAAAATGGTATCATGACATCGACGACAACATCAGGTCTCTGTAATTTTTGCAGAGATGATAATCTTTTTGCTGTCTTAAGCATATTTTCTGAACCAAGGATATGTTTTCCAAACAAAGAGCGCACCAAAGGATTTTCAAGACCATATTTTCGTGCTATCCAATGACAGTCTGAATCATATCTGAAAAAATAGTCGTAGGTTCTCAAATAATCTTCTTTTTTGTTTTTTGTTGACTTATAATAAGGCCCATTGATTCCATACCTGCTGATGTATGGTACTTTATCAATGAAATTGCCTAGGCACAGCACCAGCTGATCCTTTGAATGTATTATTCCGTCCATGAAATCAATGTCTTTTTTATGGTAATGCTGCCAAATGAGTTCTTTATACTCTTTAAGGTTTCGACAGGTTATGTATTTCAGATGCACAAAAGTCTTTGCATCCATCAGCCTGAACCTGAGCTTGGTAATTATGCCAAGTGTGCCAAATGCACCATGGACCATCTCAAAGATCAGCCTGTTTTGGTTTTCCGGTGTGCATTTCAGGACCCTTCCATCTGTGCAGATTATCTCATATTCAAGGCACGTGTCATGAAATCCGCTGTATCTGTATGATGTGGATTCAACTGAGCAGCCAGAGACAGCACCTCCTATAGTGATATTTTTCAGTTCAGGCACAACTATTGGTACAAGATTGTGTTTTATTGTGCTTTTCACCAGATCTGAGAAGGTTGCGCCCGGTTCGGCAGTGCAGGTTTTTTTAGCTTTGTCAATTGTTATTATGTTATTCAGGTCAGAAATATCCAGTGTATCAGAATCGGATTTATAGCTCTTGGATTTCGGCACCTGGTGGGAGACAGATTTCTTTTTGAGTGTCAGCTTTTTATTGCTTACTCTATTTTTTAGGAATTCAGATATTCTGGCAATCTTTTTTTCATGCAAATCCATGGTAAGAAGTATTTTTTGAATATTAATAAATTGTTTGTGATTTACTATAGTGGGATCAGGTCTGAGTTGGCACCGCAATAGAAATAGATGTTTCTTATCTTTAATTTTGCATGCTTCAGGAACTTCTTCTTCTGTTTCCTGGCTTTAGTGATCCTATAAGAACATTTCACTTCAAATATGTCATAAGAGCTGCCCTTTTTTGCCAGGATATCTATTTCAGCCATGCACCTGTTCTTTTTGAATATCTTGACATTGAGAGAAAGAGAGTCGTATGCAGCCCGGATACTGTCGCAAAGTTCAAGCATATATCTGTCGTGTTTAGATAAATTTATTCTCAAAACACCTCAAATGATACTTTAATAATAATTCTCTACAGTATATATAATGGGTAAACTAGTATATATTTGTTTTGTTTTTGTAGGCTACGACTCACATAAGATTTTTATGAAAAAAATAACAACAACATAGGCAGCGACGGATTTTTTTGAAAAATCCTATTCCACAGTACAGAACCGTATACTTTAGTATACGAACCTGTCCTGCTCCATCGCGCCATGTTGTTATTTTTTTCTAGCTTGCGCTAATTCATCCCCCCGATGATGCAGAATAATTGTTTATTTGGCTCTAACCCAGCAATTTAGGTTGTGTGTTTTGGCATACTTGATATATATTATCAACTTGACATTATAAGCAATGAATCTCATGGCCATCTCCTTTCTTCTCATAAAGCAGCTTTTTGAATGCAAAAAATCTCCATATCTCTTTTTGAGAGCAGAAAACACGCATTCAACCTTGCTCCTTTTATTGTAGATTCGCTTAAACGAATACCAAAATGTCCTATACAACCTTATCATAGATCTCCATGCAAAAGAACCTTTGCCTTTGAGAGTAACATTCTTTTTTATCCAGATAAAGGCAGCTCCGCCTCTATCTGCAACAAATTGAACGTTTTTTCTTGAAAGATATCCTGGATCAGCCATCAC
>JAHIYL010000035.1 GCA_018815145.1 Nanobdellota archaeon
TTTGGTCCGCTTACTTGCTTTATCAAAGCATAACCCTACATAGAAATTATTATTCTTTTGAGAAAAACTTTTCGGTTTTTCTGTGCCATTTCATCTGCGGGTCTTTTAGACCACGCAGTATTCATGACACGAGCATAAAAAATGTATATCCTGTCCAAAGGTGATTCCATGAAAAGACATGTAATACTATTGATACTTGAGGATAATAGCAAGATTTTATAAAAGCCACTACTGAAATTCTGCAAAATCATCTTCTTTGACATCAGCTAATTTCAGAACGCCTTTAAGAGTGCCTAGCTTAATTTCTTTATGATTCGGTACGATTGTGCCTACCTTTCCATCAGGTGTTTGCTTCTTTAGGACCATATGGCTTCCTTTTTGCCTTATAACCTCAAACCCAAATTTATTACATAGAATTTTTACACAATCTTTACCAGATATTTTCTTAAGTTTTGGCAAACTCAGCAACCTCAAATGTTGTTAGAATAGGTTTTGTGGCTTCTTTAACAGGAAATTCTTCCAAATATAATTCAGTTGCTTCTTTTAAATTACTAATAGCTTCTTCAATAGTATGGCCTTGACTCACGGTCCCTATTTCAGGACATGTAGCAACATACATATCTTCTTCTTTCTGCAAAATTGCTGTAAATGTTTTCATATTTTATATACCAATACAAACAGATTTATAAACCTTACGCGTCCAATCAATTGTTCTGACTTTTTTTTTAATCTTCTAAAACCCTTTCTGCTCAGCCATATCCCACTTATTAAAACCCATCCTGAACAGCATCATCCCCGGCAATAACAAAACCCAGCTCAAATACAGCCACTCCATATTCACAATAGACACCATCATCACAATCAGAAGAACAGGCAAGAGCATTGCAATATAGCCTAAAAATACTTTTGCATTATAGAGCATGATGTTTGGCGAAAGACCCGTCAGAAATACAGTCACTGCAAGCGATAAAAATGACATTGTAAAGAATAATGTAAAACAAAGCAATATCTTGTCAAGGCTTCCTGTCTTCACAAGCACAAAGAACAGGATAAACGGAGATATAATATTTACCAGGACAAAAGTGCGCAATTTAGCCTTGATTATCATCGAAGGTGTGACTGGCAAAAACTCATATGAAGAGAATATCTCAAATTCTGTCAAGAGATTATATATGGTTGATGTAATCGCTCCAAAGAAAAGCGAGAACAAGACTGCAAAATTGACAACAGGAAAATTCTCTGTGAACACTTCAAGCAAAAACCAGACAAACATGACAGGGATGATAAAAGAAAATAATACTTTACCAAGGCCGCCCCTGCTTCTTGCCATGTCTAAAAAATCCTTAACTATGAAATGAGAGCCTTTTATATACCTGCCAAATTTTTCTATATGAAATTCCAGATAATTTTTGCTACTCTGTCTTTTAGGAGACGCATAATCAGCTTTCATGAATAGTATCGACATAAAACTCATCAATCCCAATATAATCAACCACAACAATATCATAAAATAATCTCCATCCAGCATAAACCTATATGATGGAAGCATAGACAAAACATCAACACCCAGCAATCTTTTTGAGAACAATAAAAGAACAAATACTATCCCCATCAAAACACTTGTCAGTTTTTCCAGATGCACATATAGTGTTGAAAAAAGAAAAGAAAACGATAATCCAAAAAGGAATGAAAAACTCACTGCAATAAATAACATAAATGCATACTTCAATGTCACCATCCCTAATAATGCACCAAGAAAAACACCGGCAGAATACGGCAATATCCAAAACAGGAAATAATATATCAGATCCTTTACATAAAAATTGAAAAATATCATCTTTAAAGATACAGGAAGTGTCCTTGATGAATATGCTATCATTGATGCCTGTCCAAACCTTCTGTTCATGACTTTACGACCCAATAATCCAAAAGAACCGACAGTAAGCCCGAACAGGATAAAAAAACAAAGGATGACTAATGTTGGATCTCCCAGATATCCAATTATTGGTGAAAGAAGTGAACCTGTAAAAGAAAACAATAATATCAATACAGGAAAAAGTCCAAACAAAAGGTTTCCAAATAAACTGGCATGGAACCTCCATTCCTCTTTGATCATAGATTTCAGGATTGTGAACATATTCATTCCCTGATTTTTTTAAAAAACAAACTTTCAAGGCTTTTCTTCTTTTTCCGTAGCTCTGACATCCTGGCAGTATAGACCAGCCTGCCTTTCTCAAGTATCCCTACTTCTGTACATATCTCCTGTGCTATCTCCAGGACATGTGTGGAAAAAAAGACAGTATTTCCTTTCTTCACATAACCTGTCAAAAAATCCTTGACCTTCCTCTGCATCACCGGGTCAAGGTTTATCAATGGCTCATCTATGAATGCTAATTTAGGTTCATGCAAAAATGCCTGGCTCACCATAAGTTTTTGTCTTGTTCCTCTGGATAGGTCCTTACATAAAACTCTTCTCTGGTCATTAAACTCAAGCATATCAAACCAATAATCCGTTTTTTTATCAGAATCAATAATTTTTCTGATCTTACATACAAAATACAGGTATTCTTCAGCTGTAAGAAAACTAGGTGGAGTCTCCTGCTCAGGTATTATGCCTACAATTTCCCTTGTCTTTATAGGTTCATTTACCGCATCTATGCCCAGAATATCTACTGACCCTGATGTTGGTCTTATCTGGCCTGTAAGAAGCTTGATTATTGTCGTCTTTCCTGAACCATTAGGACCCAAAAGGCCGAACAGTTCTCCTTTTTGCACTTCAAGAGATAGATTGTCCACTGCCTTTACATTGCCAAAAGCCTTTGACAGTTTTTTTATCGATATGACCTTTTCCATAATATATCTTAATATGAGAGCAGGTTTTTAATTCTTTCTAAAAGCAAATGCTTGCAGAAAATTCAAGTGCATAACTATTAACTGCCTTTATTCAATCCAAGTGATTTTAAAAATTCTCTTTTTTTGGATATCTTTAATATATTCAAATCCAGAAGAATCTCTTTGCATCTCAATATGAACTCCTTGATATCATCAATGTCATGGATTGTCCTGCTTTTAAGATAATACTGCACCTGTATCCTGTCTTCTTTGAGCTTAGCAAGAAGTTCTTTTTCAGCATCTGTGAATTCAAAAAGGCTCATCAATTCCAAAGTACAATCATGTATCTCACATTTGATGCCGCACTTCATCAGCAAAGAATACAAAGCATTATAGCACGCATAATATGCAGTGATCAGTTTCCATTTTCCTGTTGTAGTCATGACATTCTGAAGTGTCTCATCTGCCTCTTGCATATATGCTTCAGAAAGATGATTTTTGCAGTCAATTATTGATATTCCTTTTTTCTGGCATAGGCACCATTTGATTTTATTGTCAGCCATATTTACCTAGTCTCCATGATTTTTTTTACAAGCTCCGAAGTATTGCCATAAATTATGTGATTATCCATTACTTCAAGCATTAGAGCATCCTTTTTCTGCATCAAATCTGTAAATTTGTCAATGTCAAAATAATGGCAATTTATTTCCAGAGTATATCTTTTTTTTGTCTTATCTATTGAATCCTTGTCATGAGGTCCAATGATTATCAAATCTATATCTGAACCTTTTTTATGGCTATATGATGCATATGACCCGAAAATTATGATTGATTCAGCACTGGCCAATAATTCAGTGATCAGGACAGCTGCTTTTTTCTCGACAGAGAGGAATTTTAGAGATTTCTGGTTTTCTATCATCTGCATGACAATAAAAGTTCTTGTATCATCCTGATTAAAAAAAAAGAGCTTGTTCCTTCCCTGCACCTCATAATTTATGATACCTTCTTCTACTAGAATCTTAAGATACCTTGAAGCGCTCTGTTGGGGTGTATTTGTTTGCCTGGAGAGCTCAGCTTCAGTAAATCGTCCATAGTATTTTTTTGAGTAGGGAGTAAGTAAATTCACCCATTTTTGGCTTATATCACCCATAATTTAGTTTAAAATATCTTTTGATTAATATATTTTTCCATTATATTTTCCCAAATTTTTTTATACTCTCCATGATTAACCTGATTCTATGAAACGCCTGGCTCTGTTTTTCCTGTTGATTGTCCCTATTGTTTCAGCCTTTGATGTAGATGTGACTCTAAATGCAAATGATATTGTTGCTGAAAAATTTCTGATAAGAGTCCCTGAAGAATATGATTATTTTGAATTCCATTCAGCATACAAACCAGTTAGTGTCATCTATGAAGGAAAATATCTGATAGCTGAGAATGAAAAATCCTATATGATATCCTTTGAAAATACAGGCAAAGATATCATTGAATTCACTCTTCTATATGATGATATAATCGAAAGCTATCGCAACAGGAAGATATTCCGGACATATTTTGAGAATGCAGAAAAGATATCAGTGACACTGCCTGAAAAATTCATCCTGTCAAATGATCCCGGCGCAGTTCCTGAACCTGATGAGATAATCACCGACGGACAGAAGATGACATTGTTGTTTTCAGAGACGCAGAATCTCGCAGTCTTCTATGAAGGTGGTCAGACTTACCTGAATGTAATTATTTTCAGTTTTGCAGTAATCCTGTGCATTGGGCTATTTTCATTTTTCTATTCAAGAAAAAAAGTAAGAGAGTCAATAACAGACACGCTTTCAGAAGATGAAAAACTTATTGTTGAACAGGTTAAAAAAGGTTTTTCAAAACAAAAAGAGGCTGCAAAAAATCTCAATTTCTCAAAATCAAAGATGAGCAAGGTAGTCAGAAAACTTGAAGAAAAAGGCCTGATTGAAAAAGAGCCTCATTTCAAGACAAATAAACTGAAATTGAAGAAGATAAAATAATAAAAAAATTATTTGTTCTTTCCATTGCCATTATTCCCTTTAGCATTGCTGTTGCCATTTCCAGAGTCTAGAGCCTTCTTAGCCTGGCCCGGAGGGATTTTGCCGCTGTTTCCCTTCCCTGATGACGATACTTCTGCTTCTTCTGCATCATCAGACTCAGTGTTTCCCTGCTTCTTTGCCTGACCCGGGGGAACCTGTTTTCCGATGTTCATAGTCTTTTTCGCATTATTGGAATCATAGCCGGCATTGGGATTTGCATCCACATTCCTGTCCTGCGCCCGGACCAGGTTCTCAACATGCTCCTGCAGTCTGGCCTGTATCTTCTTTGCCTGGCCTTTTGGAATGTCATTCCTGACAACCATCTTCTGCTGGATTTTTTCAGGAAGCTTGGATTCATATACTTCAGCAATCTCTGCAGCATAGGTATTTCCCTTATACCCTATGAATGCGAGAAGCTTTTTCCAGATGCCTGAAGGCCTGAACTCCTGGTGGTCAAGGATAGCTTCTAAAGATTCATTGCCGAGCATGCCTGTCTTTATCAATCTGTTAATTATACCTGGATTCAATTGATACTGAGAAAGTATATCTGCAAGTTCGGCATCAGTTATCTCTCCAGCCTCAAACATCTTTGGCAATTTTTCAAAACCGGTTGTGAACCTTGGACCTTCTCCTGCTTCATCATCGTCATCATCTGTCTCATCGTCATTGTCGTCATCATCATCAGTTTCTGCGGCAACCTTGAAGATCACAACTGTCTCTTTTAACTCATTGCCCAGCTCTCCTTTTGCCCTAAGTGTGTAATTGCCTTGAGTAAGGTTCATCTTATCCTCAAATACTGAGCAGTTCTCACAAGATCCTTCATAGCCTGCAAAGCTGACCGTAATCTTATCAAGTGTCTCATTTGATTCTACTTTGATATAAATCTCACCAGGTTCATATTCCTTTGCTTCAGGCGCCTCAACTTCAAATGTGAAATCAAGGCCAATTTCTGGCTCTTCTTCAGGAAGAATTATCTCAAACTCAACCGAAGTTGTCCTCTCCACATCTCCAATCCTTGCATATACTGTCACTTCATGCTCTCCTTCTTCAAAGACAAGGTCTACCTCGTACTCACTGCAGTTCTCACATGCAAGAATCTCTGTCTCATTATCGATTGCAAAGCTAATTGAATCAACAGTTGTGTTACCTTCAATTCTCAATTGCACTGTTGTCTCATCATATACTTCATTAACCGGAGAAATTAATTCAACAGCAAAGTCCAGTATATCCGTAGGTTCTTCCTCCGGAAATTCAATTGTAAATCCAACTGTCTCATTGAATGATTCATTGCCAAGTACTCCAAAAGCCTCAATTGTATGCTGACCTTCTGCAAGAATCAGATCAGCATCATACCCGCTGCAGTTCCCGCAGGCTGCAAGCACTTCCCCACCATCTATCTTATATGTGATAGAATCAAGCACTTCAGCATGACTCACTGAAAATGTTATGTTTCCTGTCTCATATGTTTTGTTCTCAGGTGCAGTTATATCAAATGCTGCAACTGTCATCATCAATCCAATCATGGACAATGCCATGACCAGCAATATCATTATTTTTTTCATATTATCAGCCTCATATAAATGATTTACATCCGACAAAGTCATAGATATATATAAAGACTCACCGGAAACCAAACGGAAACCAAAAATAAGAGGAGAATGTTGATTGATTGAAAAAATCAGAAATTGTCAAGGTTGAAAAACAGAATAAAATCAGAAAAAGACAGTTGCCTTAGGTCCCTGCATCAGAAGCAGTAAAAAGCAGTTTTCCATTGCATATCCCGCCTGCAAGAGTTGGAATCTGCAATTTCCAGTAGGTGGAATTTGTGGAATCAAGTGTATCAGTGTCATTGAATCTCCTGAATAATTCAAAACCATCGATGGACACGGACTCATTTGATATTGCTCTCATATCTGAATATGTCTGGCCAGTTGTCTCATTGTATTTCATATAACCTGCACCAATTGATCCATATGAACAGTTCATTGCCAGACCATCGCCCTGGGTTGCACCCCATCCTTCAACAGAGAGTGTCACATTCCTGTTACCTGCATTTGTGATGTTAGCTGTCTTGTCTGATGAGATATCATTGACCTGCATCTCTCCAAAATCCAGGACACCCGGCACATAGATAGCAACAAGAGGGTTCACTGTTGAATTGCTTGATATGTTGCTGCCTTCTGCATTATCATCATCAGTCACTGTTATATTGCATTGCCATGATGAAGAATTATCAGCATAATACTCCATGTTAAATGTACATGTATAATTCATCTCCTGAGCCTGAGCACCATCATTTGAACAGCTTAGGTTAACATACTTATTATTACTGTCATTGGTGCTTGATGGATTTGATATGCCGTCAATATATATATACCCAACAACTGTAAGAGTATCATTATCCCAATCAAAAACAGTAGTATTGCAGAATACTGTCCTATTGCCAAATGCCTCAAGATCAATAGGTGAATCAAGTGCAATGCTTCTTACCTCTGGAGCAGCGTTCGTGATATTGACAGTTGTGTTAAGTGTCTGATTTGCACCGGCACCTAATGCTCCCTGGGTCAGGACTGGACCTAGAAGCACAATAGACCAGATCCCGAATATCAAAAGAACAAGCACAAGTGTGCCGGCATATGAATATTTATTGTGGTTCATCATTTTATCCTGTTGATATTTCTACATAAAAATAATATGTGACTTGATCAACTTCTCCCGGAAGAGCACTGTCAGCAACAAGTGCCTGGAAATCATAGGTTGAATTGTCATCCCTATAGCCATCAGCATCCTGTTCAAGTATTGTCGCATATATCAGATTGTTGTCATCTGAAAGCAGCACTTCCTGAAACAATGCATCCTCATTCTGTGTCTGTACTGTATTGTTGACCCATGTTGCGATACTCCTGCAGCTGCTGTTTGCAATCTGGGCTATGTCTCCTACCCAGAATGAATCATGAGCTGTGTTTGAAAAAGTAAAATTGATATTGTCCTGTGCTGTTGATGAATGATTGAGATATGTGTCCTCTGTATCAATCAATGTTGAATTTGCACATTTTATGTCTGACCATGTTATTGAATTGTTCCTTGTTATATATACTACTCCGGACGGATTACCTATGCTTGTCCATTCATAGATGCTGTATGAAGAACTGTCCCTCAAGACAAGAGTACCTGTGACATTCCCGACATATGCTTTCCATTTGTAATTCTGCGTTATGGCTTCTATGACAATTGTTGTTATTGTACCTTTTGTATCATTTCTGGAGGTTGCAGCAGAAACATTCTTTGTGGAGTTGGATTTATAGATGACATTGCCTCCTTCCGGCTCTGCAGCATAGACCAATGTATATAGTCCGCTTATCAGGCATATCACAACAAGTAGTGAATACAAAGTCCGTTTCTTTATTGTCAGCATCATTGTAAGTCTCTTTAATTTTTTTTGAATTGATTATTATTATTTGTTTTCTCTTTGTGGAATTATGTGAATTGTGTTTTTTGTTTTTCCTTTAATCTTGCATAAGCATTATTAAAAAATAAAAAATAAAAAAAACTCTTGCCTCCTTACTCCAGGTCGATGTAAAACCAATATGTTGTATAGTCGTCGTTTCCGTTTCCGCTGGTACCGTCTTCTGCTACAAGCATCTGGAAATCGTGATCTGTATTATCAAACCCTAATATCCCAGTGTTGTTTGCCTGATCATCATTCTCTATTATTGTCATATATACTAGGTCATCGCTATCTGTCTGAAGCAACACTTCGACAAACTTGTCTGTCTGTTTATTGTCATTCATATAGGTATAAGTTGATGGGCATGTATTTGCTGATATATTGTATGTACCTACTGAAAACTCCGGATGTGTGGTATAGTTGAAAGTCTCGTTTATCCCGTCGACATCATTCCAGGTCATATTATAAAAAAACTCCCATGTGGCAAGATTTGATGTATAATTAAAGCATTCAACAGTGCTCCAGGTCGGGGTTACACCGCTTGTATTTGCGATTGCATATATCTCGCCTTTTGGCTCTGCAACATACCAATCATACATTGTCCAGTTCTGGGCATCATCAAGAGTTATTGTACCGGTAATATCTCCATAGTAACCCTGCCACCTTTTGGTTACAGAGTGACCATATAGTGTCAATTGCGTGACATTTCCTGCTTCTGCATTCACCTGCGCAGCAGTGAATTGAGAGTCGTTGAATCTCTCATTTGTCCCTCTTGTGAGCTCTTCAAGAGGTGCTGGTACATCATCATCGGCTGCTAAAGCAACCATTGCAACAACAGCAAAAACAGCTGTGACTGCAAAAATCTGGTTTAGTAATCTTGTTTTGTTGTTCATTTTTCTTTCACCCTTTTAAGATTATTTTTTTTAATATTATTTTTCCTGGTTGAATTAGGAATAGGAATAGAAGTCTGCCGTCTCTTGGTTATACTTATGACCTTGACCTTACGGACCAATGATTCTGAATTATCACCGACTACCCTGAAGAAATCACCCTCGTCAAATAGGTAGCCCTGTTTTACGATCGCCCTTTGCGGTGTCTCATTGAATACTAGTTTTACCCAGTCTGTGGTTGTGGACATAGTTGTCTCTCCGGCTTGCTTATGTTTTCTTGTTCTTAGCACTTGATTCTTTCAAGTACTAAAATGTATTTTGCTTGCGTGTATAGTACCTTAATATACTAATTTTATTTTTTTGTATTTTGGTATATGAAAAATCACATTTCATATATTAATATACACTATCGTATACTAAGTAATATTTAAATCTTTTCTTTTGCCTAAAAAAATAGTACATCAAAAAATCACTTAAAATAATAAAAA
>JAHIYL010000036.1 GCA_018815145.1 Nanobdellota archaeon
CTAGTATATATTCAGAATTCATGCAGTATTTATCGAGGAAAAACGCAAAAGTTTAGATATAGATAATTTTAAATACTTTTTCAACATAATTATTTAGATTCTTTATGTCAACTGGAAAACTGAGAAAAACTAATGTCAAGAAAAAAAGAAAGAAATTTAACATTTTTGATTATAAAAAACATATGTTATATGGATTCATATTCATAATCCTTTTTTTTCTCAACAAAAAATTCTTTCTTTTGGTTTTTTTCATACTTACCACAACTATCGGCAAGCAGGTAAGGCAGATGGTCGGCAACAGCATGATAATGCTTGATCCTCTGACTTTTTATTGTACATTGATAATTTATTACTGGTCTGTAAGTGATCTTTTTTTATTCCTATTTATTACTGTTTTTGTAGCAGATATGATTGCAAATCATCTTACTTCAGGTTCATTTATAAATTATTTCTTGTTCCTTGTTAGTCCGCTTGCTGCAAATTTCATGTTTCATAATTTGGGTATAATGATGGTTGGAGTAATGTCACAGGTTTTTTATGCATCAATGTATATTCCGATCAGGATAAAAGTGATTCCGGATGATCCGGTTGCTGTCATGTCAAAATCATTGACAAATATATTGTTTGTTTATCTCTACATAATGATGCTTGGTCCAATATTTGGTTTGTTGATGTGATTATATGTATAAAATGGGAAAAAAAAATGAGCTCTCCAATGTCTTTCTGATATTTTTCATGTTTACGGTTGGCATTGTAATTGCCTTGGTCATTTACTTGTACGGTCATTTACCATGGATTTTTTTTAGGGCGATTTTGTTTCTGTATGTCTTGTCAGTATTTCTGGCAGCATACAGGGTGGCATTTTATTTTCATATAAAGAAACTTGCAGAAAAAATGGGTTTTACTCTGTTCACCTCAATAGTACATCAGCCTAAGATCACCGGCATCTATAAGGATAACTCCTGGCAAGTTCATTATGTCAGTACCGACGAAGGTAGATTTCCGGGTATCCTTCGGACATATATAAAATTTAACCTTCCTAAGAAAAAAGACGAACCAATAGGAATGGTTCGGCTCATGGATAAGCACAAGTTCAACAAATACAAAATCATCGCTGTCAAAAAAATAACAAAACCGCACAAAAAATATCTGTTGATGAAAGTGAGTTCATATGTTTTCAATGAAAAGGAACTGCATGAACTGATGGATTATCAGCTGCAATTGTATCATCAGCTCAAGAAAAAACTTTGATCCCTTGCACCATTCTCCACATTGCTATACTAAAATACAAAAGATTTTTATACCAGTAATATAGTACTATGTATATTAGGGGGTGTAGTATGGTAATATTATACGATAGGTATAATCTACCTGAAGACATATTTGAAATTGTCTTTTCGACGAAGCAGCAGGAGATTGTAGCGAAGCTTTTGATCAAGTATATGAAAGAGAATGGCAATGAGATCGGGAAGACAGAGATGAGTCTCTTTGCAACGCAGCTTCATGAGGGTGAATTAATCAGTGAGATTGATGAGGCGCCCTACAAAGGCAAAAAAGTCAAGATATCCTACAACAAAAGGCAGTTCTATGATAGGATATTGACACCAATGAAGTCTATGGGCATGGTTGATTATGACCTATACTCAAAAAAATATAAGATCTCAAACAAACTGAACAAGGATCTCATGAGGATTGGACTCATGTGGCTTCAGGAGATAGAAAAGCCGGTCTATAAGATAAAAAGCAAGAATTAGTTCTCTAGAACTTCTTCTTCTTTTTGTTCTGCTCTTTCTTAATCTTACCGATAAGTATCAATATCACAAGTCCTATGATCAGATACAATATCACAAGGAGGACGCCACCAACCCATCTGCTGAACTTGAAATCTCCATTTTCATCAACAACCTTTATGACCTTTGATCTCTCTTCATATGTTATCTTTTTGTTGTATATTATTCTTCCTGACACCTGATATTCACCGGATTTATCAGGTTTGAAGAATAATGGGAATTCAATCTGTTCTCCGGGTTCCACGGACAATTCATCTGATTCCAGCACTGAGATTATCTTTCCGGTCTTCAGGCTTCGTATCTCACCCTTGAATTTGGCCAAGACTCTCCTCTGTCCCAGGTTCTTGAAGACCGGAAGCACCGGAACAGGCTCATCAATATTTGTAATCTCATTTGTGCGGATGCCTATGAATTCTCCCTTATCTACGATCCCTCCTTTCTCAAAGACATCAAAACTGAGAGTCTCTGTCACTCCGCATTGCCTGACAAAAATGTCAATGAAATATTGGCCAATATCTAAGTCATTCTGGATTTCACCATTGATCCTCTTGCTGAGTGTGGGAAGAATATAGGCCCCCAGAAATTCTGAAGATGAAACAGATTCCTGTGTAAAAGGATCATAGACATTTATCTGGACTTCAGGGCGAAGCCGAACATTGCCATCATTGAAGACTGTTGCGCTTACATCAAATGGCAGGCCGATTTCTGTATCTGTGACAGTGATTGCCCCTGCTCTGCACAATATTATCTCGTCCCCGATGATTTCAACATCAATCTTTACTGCTACGGCAGCAATCACAGCAGCTCCGGCACCAGTCTCAACACCAAGGACTGTGTCTGTCTGCACCCGGATTGTCCCTGAATAATTTCCATTGTTGATATTTTCAGGTGGAATAATGATTATGGCAACTCTGTAAGGATTTTGTGAAGAGACACTGAATGTATCACTGTTCGGCCGAAAACTTATCCAACCTTCTATCTCTCCTTCAACTTCAAAATGTCCTTCTATTGTCTCTTCTGTTGAAGAGGTTATGACCATTGAGTCTTCTGCATAACCTGCCTTTATCATCTTAGGAAAAGAGATCATCCCTGGAGAGACGCCGATTGTTGTTGCAAATACAGGATAAATTGATATGATGAAAAGAAGTAAGCATGATGGAACAATTAATTTTTTTTTCCCCAATTTAATCATAATAGAAATTTTTTAGTAATATAAACTTAATGAAAAAAAAACAAAAAAAAATATTTTGTCTTATGCCAGCTCAACATAAAAATAATACTGAATGTCTGGTGCGGTTGATGATGCATTCTCAGCCAGTATCATCTGGAAATCATATGTTGTCACAGAGTCGTTCCTGTAGCCGATCTTATCATTCTCAACAAAAGTAGTATAGATAAGATTTGTCCCGTCATGCAGCAGCACCTCCTGGAAAGAGGCTGTTGTTGTCAGTGTGTTGACTGAATCATTTATCCACGTTGCTGTTGCAAAGCATGAGCTCTCGAGTATGGTGTTTCCTGCAAGATCAAATTCTTTGTGTGTCTGTGTGGCAAATGTGCTGTTTATGCTGTCTGCATTTGTTGATGTGTGGCCGAGTGCAGTGTCTTCAGACTGCTTATTTGCTATTGAACTGCAGTTGACACTTCCCCAGGTTGGTGCTGTTGTGGCCCGTGTTGCAAGTATCTCTCCTGTGAATTCATCTATGCTCCATTGATATATGGTATAGTCTGATTCATCATCAAGAGTGAAAGTTGAAGAGATATTTCCGACATACGCTTTCCATTTGTAGTTCTGCTGGATTGAGTTCAGGATGACAGTCGTGATTGTGCCTTTGGCATCTGACCTGTTTCCAGCTACTGTTGCATTTTTAGTTGAGTTAGACTTGTATGTAAGACTGGCGCCAGTAGGTTCTGTTACGCCTGAGGCTGTATTGACCAGGAAAGCTATGATCACTATGAACAGCGCAAATTCAAGCAATGCATTTTCAGCCTTCCTGGTTTTATTGTTGGTTTTCATTGTTCCTCTTTTTCCCATCTTTCTGTTAATTTAGTTTTTAGTTCAGTTCAGCATAAAAATAGTATGTGGCTGTACCTGATGAATATGTTGTTGGAACCATCAATTCAAAGTCAGCAGTCCCTGCTCCGTCAAAAGCGTCAGCATCATCATTGATGACTGAGACATATACTGGAGTTTCAGATACGTTCAGGAGCACATTCCAATATGTAGCTACCCCCAGATTGTTATATGCCTGTGCTCCGGGGCAGTTATTTACTGTGGCTGATGCAACTCCAAATGAGGGTCCTGTGCTTGTGAATGTTGAGTTGACGCTGTCCACCCATGTGCTGGTAATCCCTAATGTGCTGTCTTCGGCCTCTTTGAAGGCATCATTGCTGCAGTTCACCATATCCCATGATGAGATTGACGACCTGGATGCATAAACTTCCCCTGATGTTGAAGCATAAGACCAATCATAGAAGGTCTTGTTGTTTGCATTATCTAACGTAATGCTACCTGAGATGTTACCATAGTAACCCTGCCAGATGTCAGTCACCTTGGACTGGTTTATGTTCAATGCTGTCACATTGCCTGCCTGTGCATTGATCTGTGATGGGTCAAGCGTCAGGTTCCTCCTGCTTGATGCACCTTGTGTTATATCTGCTCCAGATGGTTCTACTGCCATGACCACACCTGCAGCAGCTATGGTCATTATACACAGAACCAATATTATGTACATGTTTTCCCTTTCTTTCATCTTAATTTTCCCCTCCAATTTTTTTTTAAATATCAATGCTCACTTTTCTTGACATGTTCTTTATCTGGTTGAATGTCAGTTTTTCAACAAAGTCAACAGTGAGCGGGATATCCCATATGTTTTTCATATTCATTTTTACACCTCGTTTATGATTATCATTCTATTCTTTGATCAAAGAGCAGATGATATTCTGCTTTTTTTGCAGATAAATTTCTGAATTCCTCAGATGACATTATCTTGAGCTTAATTTCTGATTTTGCATCAGTCAGCTTTTTTAGTTTTTCAGGGTTTTTGGCTGAAATTATGACCTCAAGCTCCTTTTTCGTGGTAGTTGCAGCGACTTTTTCGATCTCTTTCAGATATGGTTTTATCTGCCAATAGAGCATATTCACGGCTTCGTGATGTTCTTCATTATTCAGGAACCATCCTCTTAGGACAAATGAATGATAGGGTGAGAGAGGAAGCTGTTTTTTTTCAGCATAATTGTTTGATGCAAGAATCAGATATGATAGATTTGAGCTGAGGGAATATACGATCCTTGGTTTTCCCTTTTCAACATTCCTTGTCTTTTCGCTCTTTACGAGTCCGCCAAGTTCAAGCAACCTCAACTGTTGGGAGATATTTGCAGGAGTAGTATCAAGAAGTTGGGCAATCTCGATGGGTGAAAGCTCTGCTTCTGAGAGCAGTTTCAGTATATTCCATCTTGTGCCGCTGAACAATGATTCAAGTTCCATTGTGTATTTCTGACCCCTTTTTCCCTAGATTTGTAAGTGATTTTTCGCTTTCAGTATACAAAAGTGTATGTTAAGATTATAAATGTACGACTAGTATTTAAATGTTTCGTTTTTGTAATTATACAAAATGTTTAATTATATATTAGAAATTATCAATGATTATCGATAATAAA
>JAHIYL010000037.1 GCA_018815145.1 Nanobdellota archaeon
AGATGAATGTCGTAATAGCCAATAAAACAAAAAATTCCCTCTTTTCCCCAGAATAAGCGAGGGGAAAAAGGGAATTTTTTGCCATAACTAGATGTGAAAATGACAAGCTATGAAATACGGCGAGGTTTAACATAGATGAAAATATCAATAACTTTGTCAAAATCAGTTGAAGAGAATGCAGGAGTCTATTTTGATAAGGCTAAAAAATCCAAGAAAAAGATTGAAGGAGCAAAAGAAGCCCTGGAAAATTCAAGACTGAAGCTGAAAAAGATTGAGGAGAACTTATTAAAAGAACAGATGCATAAGGAAGAAATAAAAAAAGAGATTGAACAAAAAAGGCAGAGAAAGGTAGAATGGTTCGAGAAATTCAGGTGGTTCAGGTCATCAGGAGGATTCCTCATAATTGCAGGAAGAGATGCGACAACAAATGAGATAGTCATGAAAAAGCATACTGATAAGGATGATCTGGTTTTCCATACCAATATGGCAGGAAGCCCTTTTGCTGTCATAAAAGCAGAAAACAGGAAGATTGATGAAGATACCATTCGTGAAACAGCCGAGTTTGTTGCATCATATTCTCGGGCTTGGAAGCTTGGGATGACCTCCATGGACGTATTTTCAGTTAATCCTGAACAGGTCACAAAAGAGGCACCATCCGGTGAGTATATAACAAAAGGAAGTTTTATGATCTACGGAAAAAAGAATGAGGTAAATGCCAATATCAACATATTCATAGGTGTCATGGATGACGGCAAGATAATGGCAGGCCCGGAGAGTGCTGTAAAAGCGCACTGCAAAGAATTTGTCCAGATTGTCGAAGGCAGAGAAAAACCTGCATCTGTAGCAAAAAAGATAATTAAAAAGTTGGGAGGGGATCTTGATGAGATCATCCGTTCTCTTCCGGGCGGAGACTGCAGCATAAAATGATTGACAAAGAACTGCTGAAAAGATCAAAGATACTGGAACCTATAATCCGTATCGGAAAAAACGGCATGAACGACAATGTTGTCATTGAACTGAAAAAGCTCCTGAAGATACGGAAACTGATCAAGGTCAAGATACTTCAGAGCTGTCCTGAATCCAAAGATGACTTGATAAAAAAATCTCTTGAAAACACCAAGGCAGAATTGGTCTCTAAGATAGGAAATACTTATGTATTGTGGAAGAAGTGAAATTTATTCAAAGATTACTATTTCAACATAGATTTTGTATAGGTACTGGTCAGGGTGGGGGAACTTTGCGAAACGTAAAGTTGAATTCACTTTTTTCGAATTCATCACCATCGGGGTACCCTGACGACGACCATAGGGAGGACAGTACCATTACATGCAAAATTTTAGAAAAAGACAATCTATTTCTTTTTTTTCCCAAAATAAAAATACTTTTCAACTGAAACATCCTTTGGAGCAACATTGTTCCTGTCAATCGGCTTATCCAGAATCCTTTTTTCACTCTGCTCATTCCCTTCGATTGGCTCTGAATTTGGATGCATAGGAACCGGTCTCCTGCTTCTTTTCAGGTCATTGAATTCCTTGATTAGTTCATTCATTTTTTCCATAAGGGACACAATTTTCTCTTCATTCCTCCTGACAGAAAAACCAATATTTCTGATTTCCTTGTCAATAGAATTAAATCTGGAATCTATCAAACGAAGAAGATCAGTATTAATTTGTTTGAGCGTATCATCACATTTGGGTTTTGGTTCTGGATTCTTATTGTCCTGAGAAGGTGTCAATTTAAATTTCTTAAGATCAGAAGCAAGTTTATTCTCTCTCTGCAATTGCGTATAATCCATGATAATTCAAGAATAAGGTTAATGTTCTCGAATAAAAAGATTGCGAAAATCAAAGAAAATGTGCACAAATAAATTAAAAAAAGAAAAAATTGGGTTTTTACCCGATTATCTCAATCTTCAATTCGTCATTGAATATCTTGTTTGACTCTGCCTTTCTCATGTGCGCTCTTTCTTTGCCTACTATCCATGGACTGGCAACACCCGTCATTATTGTCATGACACATATCTTTCCAGCCATATCATCAGAGACTCTGGCTCCCCAGATAACATTTGCATCCACGTCCATTGAACTTGTCACAAGTTCTCCAACCTGGTTGACATCCTCAAGTGTAAGGTCCGGTCCTCCTTCGATATGGATAAGTGCGCCTGTTGCTCCTTCATAGCTGATATCAAGAAGCGGGTTTGAAAGTGCTCCTTTGACTGCCTCTTCTACTCTATTCTCTGTGTCTGAGACACCAACACCTATACATGAGACCCCACCATTTGTCATGATTGCCTTTACATCAGCATAATCAAGATTAACTAATGAAGGCACTGCAATTATCTCGACAATTCCTCTAATCATAGTTGCAACCAATTCATTTGCTACAGCGAATGCCTGCCTGACAGGAAGATTTCCTGCAATCTGAACCAGCCTGTTGTTATCAATCACAACAACTGTGTCGCAGTATTCCCTTAACTGCTGCAGTCCGAATTCTGCCTTGTCAATCCTTGCCCTCTCTATCTTGAATGGCATTGTGACTGTACCGATCACTATCGAACCAAGCTCCTTGGCAAGTTTTGCAGTTACCGGTGCGGAGCCTGTACCAGTTCCTCCGCCCATGCCTGCACAGACAAATGTCATGTCTGTGTTCTTCAGGCATTCCTTGATCTGGTTATGGCTCTCTTCAGCTGCCTCTGCACCCAGCTTTGGATATCCGCCGCAGCCAAGACCTCTTGTAAGATTCTGGCCGATTATGAATTTCCTGTCTGCTGCAATAGTATCAAGATGAAGCTTATCAGTATTAAATGCTACAACTTCTGCACCTTTGACTCCCTTTTGGTAGAGCCAGTTTACCATGTTTGAGCCTGCTCCTCCGCAGCCCAAAACCTTTATCCTTACATTCCCAACATTGTTGAATTCTTGTTCCATTTGTCCCACCTTCTTTTTCCCAGATTTTTTTCAAAATAGAAGAGCTTGATCCCAATTACAGAGAAGATCCCCTCTTTATTTCTGTTTGCTCACATGGACTTAAACTCTTAAACTCGATTTCCATGCCCCAATTTTTTATAAATTTTACAATGGCAAACTAGTATATAAAGTTTTCTAATTGTATAGCTTTTTGTATATTAGGGTAATGATAATGTTTTTGTATAGTAAAATATAATAGTATAGAGAA
>JAHIYL010000004.1 GCA_018815145.1 Nanobdellota archaeon
ATTTGCTGCTGTTGTATTTCTACCTATATATTTTTTTGCTGTTGCTGTATGTGTTTGTACTTTTGCGTCCATTTGTACCAAGCCTCCTTCCTTATCGGATTTTATTTCAGAGTGCCCTTAATTATGGGCAAATGCCTTTTTGCTGAAGTGCACAAAGACACGCCCCAGGCACCGGAGCCCATGGGATCCCTGCTAATCTCTGGCCGGAATCCACGGAATCGTGGTTTACGAGGACCTTCCTGCTTTTTTTCCAAAAACAAGAATTAGAATATATAAAACAATGGTTGTATTTAAATGCTGTGCGGGAATGTCCAGTGTGTCCAGTGTATAGGTTCTCGTCTAAAAACTGTGTGTCCAGTGGGAAAAACTAAATCTTCTCCAGATCATCAAGGTCCAGGATATCCTTCTCACTAAGGTCTTCTTCCTCAAGGACTTCATCCTCATCAGCACTGTCATCATCACCTGTAGAGATGTTCAGGACTTCTTCAACATCATTTTCATCATCTTCCTGGACAGCTGGGACATCTTCTTTTTCTTTCAGAGCTACTGGTTTTTCAGCTCTTTTTTTTGTTACTGCTTTTAGAGGTTCTGCTTTATCTTCTTTATTCTCTTTTTCAAGCCTTTCGATCTCCTGTTCAGGGTCAGGATCCCTAAATACTGTTTGGGCAATGAACTCAATCCTGTCAAACATCTCATTCTTTGATGTCCTCCCTGTGAGTTTCACTATCTGGCCAAGAAGATCATTTTTTATCTCTTCAAAAGAAGCGTCTTTCATGGCAATTATGTCTTCATGTGATTTTTTCACAAGGTTCTGTATCTGGTTTCTCCAGAGTACTACCCGCACAGTCTCTGTGCCATCATCAACAAACAGGTTCATCACATATGCATATGCAGGTTCGACTTTAGAATGTGTATCACAAAAAAATGCCCCATCTCTGGGTCTTGCTCTTTTGCTGCATTGGGGGCAAACTTCAAAGAATCTGGGATCAAATGCCTGTACAATCGTCCCCAATATCTCAACATCACTCTCATTGTCAGAAAGTTCTGCTATCTTTTTTCTTGCCGCGTCACTCCTCTGCTTTACTTCAGGGATGTCTTCATCAGGATTAAGTATTATTGTTCCCCTATCTGCTATGTGGATCTCTTTTCCGCCGTTCCTGTTCTCTCTTGCATATGCGGATTCTATCTTTATACCCATATTCTCTTCGAGATCTGCTACAATATCTGCCTTATCATTCCATGCAACAACACGGATCACTCCTGTCTCATCCCCAATCAAAAAAGATCCAAGCTTGCCTTTTCTCTGCTCATTCTCAAATTCCCTTATCTCATAGGCTTTTATAACCCTGGCAACAACATCCACTTTCTTCATTCCAGGAAGAATATCCTTTATCTTGAGCTTTGCTGATTCATCAATTATCTTCACACCCATCTGATTGGCAATGATGTGTGCTGCTCCTTCTTCACTGATAAGCCCGGACAGCTGCTTTAGCTTCTCTTCAATTTTTGATTTGATCTCAGAATCTGACAGTCCGGTCTTTTCTTTGATTTTCTGTATGATAACTTCTTTTGGAACCTTGATCATGAATATCCCCCCTAACAAAGCTTTACAAAAAATAAAGGTATATATAAGTTTTTTTAATTGGTTTCAATCGTTGAACTGTGCAGCGAATTTCAGGACAATGGGTTTTTCTTCGATAATATCCAGTTTTGCATTGTAGACAGGTACCATATATTCACTAGCAATGCAGAAGCGGATGATTGATTCATTGAAACCTTCCACAGTAGTTCTCTTGACACAGTCTCCTTCATTCCATATGCAGCCTGCATTACAGGGATCCATGTTGCAGTAGTCTTCATTGATATAATCTGCGCAGAGAGTAAAAATTGGCAGCGGACAGACACCGCAGCTGTCAAATTTGCCTGTCAGTCCATTATATATTCCAATCTTATCTTCATCAAAACATGCATTGTCTTCATATGTAAATGTATCGCAATAGCCAATGGTAAAGTCATTGAATCTTGAATCATCATCCACAAATCCTCTTACATACTCTTCAGTGATTTCCTTTGTCTCTGCCTCTGTTTCAAGGGCATCAATCAGATCATTTGCTTTGTCGATGGATTCTGTGAAGAAATTGAGGTTGAAATTGAAAGATTCATGGAATGATGGATTGACATAATAATATCCAAATTTATGAGACTCTTCATTCTCTTCAATTTTAACAATTGCACCTGTAATCTCATTATCTGGTTCACTCTCAATATCATTCTGTGATGTCTCACCATAACCTATTTCAATAGGGATTTTTTGTTTGGTAATACCTATAATTTCTAATATGTCTTCATTTTGAATAAATTCCAATTTATATTTGCTAATATCCAAAGCATCTTCTTCAAAATTATTGGCAATATAGTCTTGAAATCTTACATGAAATATTCTTAAAAATTCTTTTTTCAGATCTTCTGTATCAAAGATGCAGTCATCAGATATCAATGAATAACCAAAATATTCATTACAATCTATTGAAAAATCCCCCTGCCCAAATTCATAAATGGTTTCTCTCATAGCATTTCTTGCAGATTCATCAACATAAAAAACAATTGGTTCAGCTCGTTCATATGTCCTCAAAAGAGCAATCTGTGTCTCACCTATCATCTTGCCAAATTTTATCTGTTTCTGGTTTGCCACAAATAGGGCAGATGGAAATATCGCTACTAAAAAGAATACTGTCGGCAAAAATGCCCAAAAACTCATGCCACGCTTATTATTCAATCTGTATTTTTTCATGCTTAATTTCCATATAAATATTTAACAATTTGATTGTTTCGCCAATTCTTGCAGGAAGTGTTGCTGTCCCTTTGAATAAAGAATTTTTTTGATTGGGATTGCATGGATCAATTATGAATGGCTTATCATCAATAAGAAGAGTCCAGCATATTTCCTGAGGATATATTTTTGAGAATAACTCATTTAAATAATCTCTCAAAGGATATGAATTTCTCGATATATATGATTTTACAATAAGATCAGATAGTGTCAATGTACGATTAACATCTGTATTTAAGAAAGTCACAAATAATTCATCATTGTTCATTTCAGCTAATTTTGATGATATTTTGTTATTGGCATTTGCATTGACTCCTGCAAAAAGAGCCAAATAGACCAATACGGTTATTCCTAATATAATGAATCCTAAAAAAAAATCACTCAATGGTTCAAAAAATCCTTTTTTTTTCATTGCACAATTACCTGACTCTTCAACAGACCTTTATCTAAATAACCATTTCTATAAATCAAGACATATCTTCTTTCATTCGACACTTCAAAATCCTTGAGATATATTTGATTTTCCCATATCTTTGCTTTCATTTCATTAATGTACATCTGGTACAATTTTCCGGTGTAGACGTCCTTTAGGTCCAGTTTTGCCGAGATCATTCGGTTATTATTTTCAAAGGATTGTTCTATCAGTGTAGTATTGAAATTTGTAAGATTAATGGTCCCTGGATACGTCCTTCCTGTTGATTTATCCTGATAAGCAAGCATATTTGGTGAATAAAGCAATCGTTTATTCATAATAACATTTTCAATGCCCCGTGTATCTAGACTTAAAGAAAATATATTCCCAAATATGACAAATTTTATGAAAACCACCATAATTACCATTATTAGCAGCCTTATGCTTACATATGAAAAAAATTCAGTGGTTTCACTGGCTTTTTTATCCATTTTTACATCAGTTGATTAATCTTGAAACAGGTTCTATCCGATTTTCTTTTTTTTCAAATACTAAAGGTGTATATAGTTTATCATCAATTTTCACATTGGGAGTAAGTTCACCATAAATAAACTCTGTTTCAGCATCTTCACTAAAATAGGCACATTTCTCTCCAAATTCATCAAAAACACACACTCTTCCTTCTTCAAACCTAAATGAAAAACTGAGTTTATTCTGCGGATATGCCACTATCATATCATTTGGAGATGCATAGATAGTATCAACAAGAAGAGCAATGTCTTTTGCTAGGTATTCTTTCTCAAAACTCAAGTCATTATATTGGTCCTTTACAATCTGGATCATTAAGACTATTGCAAATATTGAAATGACCAGACCAATTATGTATACATAAGTCTTTTGTTCTGATGTTTCTGCTTTTTTATTGAATTGTCTAGCCATTTTCTAAAGCAACCCAATATTCGTTATCATTAGGATATTCTATAAGTAAAATCCTATATGTTTTAAATTCATCATTTGTAGAGATTTGAAAATGATCCTTAATGTGATAATTGATAATCTTGCAGTATTTGACCAGATCATTTCCTGATTCAAGATCTGAACAGTCTTCTTTCTGGCAAAGACAGATACACCCTTTATCTTTGTCAGGACACGAGAAAATATCTTCTTTATCAAATCCAATTATCCTATAATCTTCTGTGTTTATCATAATGTCTTTACTGATTTCATTAAAATCAGGATCCAGATGCTGTATTGCCTGCTGGACTTCTGAAAGAGCATTTAACGGCCCTTCTGATTTGGGCCCGAAGATTACATTATATGTAGTAGAACACAGATTGAGTGCCAGTACCAAGGCTATTGCAAATAAGATTATGTCAAGTACATGTCCCCAGACAATCGCTTTTTTTTTCATGATTCATATGGAAATTATTATTCACATTTGGTCACTGGTTCAAACAAAGTATATATCAATCTTCCATTTTTCAAAACACATATAGCATTATAGTTGGCAATACACTTCATATCTCCTATAGTCTCACAACCTTGTGACTCCATTGAATCCTTTATTGATTGTTTTGTAAAAAAATCAAGTCCTGCTATAGCATCTTTTCCTGGACCCAAACCCAAAAGCCATAGAATTAATCCTACTGCAACCAAAACTGCAATAAGACTCAGAATAATTTCCATTGCAGTGTACCCCTTCCTTTTGATTGTTTTCATCTTAATCATCCTCCTTATTGAATATAAATAAATGTTGAATTTAAATCTTTTTGCTCATTTATTTTTAAAGTATCCATATTAATCTCACCTAAAAAAATTCCTCCATTTGAATTTGTCTTGAACCAGTCAACATCATAATCGATTTTGTCAATAAATATCCCCTCAAATTCATTTGAAAAATCAAATGGTCTAATATTCAATGTATTTTCATCATCTAATTTTTTTCCCCAAAGTATGTTTGTGTATTCAAGCTGCTCCTTCCAATCCTCATCAACAAAAAGATAAAACACAAAATCATCATTCTCAATTTTTCCAAGAATCATTCCTTCAATCACACCATTATTCGGATCAAGGTTGTTGGTGATCTGTATCTTGATTGATTCTTTAAGCAATTTCTGCATTTCTTCAATAGTGGGATCATCAATTTTTTCAATGACACTGGGGTCAACATAGATGCCTTCAAATTGGATACCGTCATAATATCCATGCGAAAAAAAAGTCACAAGCTTTCCAAAATAATAAATATCCTGTTTTAATCCATTGAACCTAGATAGGTCGCGAGTTGCCTTTTTTATGTTGATAAAAACATCAGATGTATCATCTGAATAATCATTATTCTCTATCCATTGTTCAGGTTCTTTGGTAAAATATGTGTATCCTGGGTCAGATGTTTTTTGATTTATAATAACAACAGCCAAAACCACAATAATGAATGCAGCACTAGCCAGAGAAATGTAAATGATCTGCTTTTTTGAAATTTTTTTCATTTTTATGAAAATTCCTCACAATTGCCTGTTGCAACATTATAAAGCATTGGTATTGTACCCTGGAGCAGACAGCAGGGTTTGCCTGTGTTGCCACCTCTCTTGGGCCACTTATAGCATGCTGTTTCAAACATCTCACCTATGGTGAGGTCAATAATTCCTGTGACCATGCTACAAGTGCCAAATGCAGCCATTGAACCTATGAACCCATCTGTGCCTCCAGTTAAAATATCCACAGAAGATCCTGCTGTTGCACATGTTAATGGAATTCCCCAATCAAGCATAAAATCAAATGCTTTCAGTTCAATTGGTTTATATCCCCTATAACAATAATTATTATTGTAGGAATCATCCAATATTGGATTAATCTCTATGCACATCGGTTTATAGGTTGGATTTGTATTCCAAGGTAAATAATTGCCAAGATCTTTTGGCTGGCATTCTTTGATTATCTGTCCTGAATCTGGATCAATGCTGTAGAGCATTGGATTTGTCCCATCAAAATTATCAATAACTGTTCCATACACTGGATTGTATTTTCCTGTCTCATACAGCCGTGCTGAACCGAACATTACTGCCAGTTCTCCTGACAAAGAACCATCAGAAGGTCTGCCATAGCATTCACATCTTGATACCTTAACAATTAAATTTGCTTTGCATGGACTCACCAAATGAAACCGTGTATTTGGTTGAGCATAGAGTGTGTCAGACCAATAGCTGAACCAATCCACTGTATTGACCACAGGGATTGTCTCAAAAAGACCTCCAAGCGTATATGCCCAAATCCCTGCCTTGGATTTATCTCTGACCATAGTAAGATAGTACCTGTTCACCTCTGGCAGAAGACCTACATATTTCTTGGAAGTCAGTACACTGTTGTCTTTAGGATAGCATTTCTTCTTTTCCCTGTTACATTCAAAATTTGGACAATCTCCGCAGTCATCATCTATTTCACATTCTTCAACTTTGCAGCTGCCTTCAAAACCACCAAAAAAATTAAAATATTCCAGATATTTTTCTTTGTCTTTTGGCCAATCCCAGGATTTTGTCAGTGCATCATTATAGACAACTGTGGCACGATATGGTGTTCTGAAACCAATAGAATTAGTTCCAGTAAACTTGTATTTTTCAGATATGCTTCCTTCAAAAAACTCAAAAGCTGAATATTCTTCTGTCAGTGTATTCCGAGTAGATGGAACATCCCTTAATTCTCCATCATATTCTTCATATTTTATCTCATTTTTTAAATCTTGATCAAATACATTTTTTATATCTTCAAACTTTGCATTGAGGTCGGTGATAGTGCTACTCTTCATATCTGACATAAAATCATTGTCCAGTATCTGCATCTCCAGGGCCATCTCTTTTATAATGCCTATTTGAACAGGAATGCTTTGCTTATCTTCTCCAACAAGACCACTTTGCTTTTTTTTATTTGACTGTAATCTAAAATATATCCTCACATTGAGAGAGTCAATGGCTGCAGATGTCCCCTCTTCAAGCAGATAAAAATTATCTTAAATTTCTGTATTAACCCTATAAGCAATATTTGTCAAGAATCTGTAATCCTGGTAATAATCAATGAAAAGTATGCTTATTTCCTCCAAGATTTCCTCCTTGACAGCTGATAATGATATTTTTTGCTCTTCACTTAATCCTTCTTCAAACATCCCTTCTTTCAAAAGAGTCATGAATCTTACAGTCGGTTTGCCGCTCTCATCAACAAAATCATAAGATAGACTTTCTTTATTAGACTCAACCAAATCCATGTAATTGGAAACTAATTGTTTTTTCACTGCATTGTAGTCTGGAATACTTTCTGCACTACTTTTTTTAGATTCAAGAATCTCTCCTATCAAAGGCATACCAACATACTTTACTGCCAAATATTCCTTCAATTCTGTAGGTTCAGGCTCAATGCTGCTGGGATCAAAAAATTGCACAACTTTCTCGGCAATTTCTGTGATTGATTCCTCAATTTCTTGTATCAATAGAAATGAAGCTGAAAAAAAGTCCGGTGAAGAACGTACAATGTCAATTGTCCTTGTGACTAGATTTGCAATTGCCATTGTCACTTGAGGCTTTCTTATGACTTCTGCTATCTTTGAACCAAATGGAAGTCTTCTTAAAAGAAGACCGCTGACAATACCTATAGTGGTTGTTCCAAGATCATCAAAAGGATATCCTGCCCACGCATCATCCTCTCCTTCAGGGAATTTTTCATAATATACCATGTATTTTGGATCACCATATGCTCCGATAAATCTCTTATAAAAACTGGTTTGTCCTCCTGCACTCAATCCTGTCGCAACATCTTCAGGCAGCTTGAAATCCTGCACCATGAATCCAAACTTGAATTCATCTAATGGTGTTTTACACACATCTATTTGGTCTGTAATATATATTCTGTCCAAAGTAAAAATTGAGTTTCCCGTCTCTGCACATATCTGAATCAGCCGTTTATCTTTTGAACCAAATAATGAGTTTTCTGAAGTTATAGCTCCATCAATATCAAATTTCCATTGAGTCCTGTCGCGTATAGTCCAGTCCTGGAAAAATCCTCCCAGTATCTCTTCAGATTTTTCTTTGCAGCTTTTATCACACTCGTTTTCCTTATCAGTATCCCTTAAATAAATGAGCCCTTCTTCAATATTCAATCTTTCTATACCTTCTCCGGAATACGTTCCAAAATCCAGAGAAAAGCATCTGGTATTCTTCTTCTGCAAGTCATTGTACATATCCCAGCATTGCAGAATTTTTCTGGCAATATCAACACTTACCTCATCAACATCATTTGAATTGTACATATATAGTGCCGAATCAATTATGGTTGGATATACTCCAGTATCTCCATATTCCCTTATCATATCAGAAAAGCTTCCGATATCACTACCCAGGTCTTTCTTTAGCTCTTCTTTGATATCAATATCTTCATTCCAGTCCCAATTTTTGCTGCCAAAATTGGTTTCATACCAGGAAATCCTGTTTACTGCATACATCAACCCATAGATAGAATTCAATGCCTGGGTATTACCTGCATCAGGGCTTGTATATGCCTGCAGTTTGTACAATCCCAAAGCTTCAAGAAAACTCAACAATAGGTCTCCTAATGGAGTGTATTTCATGAGAAGTGTAAAAACCAATAATAAGACTATCAAAACAACAATCAGTTTGAACAATAAAGAAGTACCATCTTCAGCTTTCTTATTTTTTTTTATTTGAATTTTTTTCAAAGTTGGTTATCTCCCAAAAAAATTGAACCACCAAGTGGTAAATATGGGCTCTGCTTTGTTCCATAATAAAACAACTATCAAACCAATCACTGCCACCGCTATAATTAGTTTTAGCAGCAGTCCTTCCTCAACTGCTTTTTTATTCATATGATTCTTTGGCATACTTCATTCAACTCGCTTGTTTCAATAAATTCAATAGTATTTACAAAATTACCTTCTTCGTCTCCTTTTTTAAATCCTATTTGTTCCAAAATGGTCTCTTTAAGGCCTTTTTCCATTAATGTGTCAATAATCATATTTACCTTGTTCTCATTGTAGGTGACCAACACTATTGCATATTCCTCATCCATATCATAATCATAATAAGGATTGGTAACATATTCATGAATAAAATCAAGAGTATAATCATAAAATTTATAGCCCAATTTTTTCTGGTTTATGCCTGGGGGAACATCTTTCATTCTCATATAATTGTCCAATGAATAATCATATCCGAATCTTGAACCAACCATCTCTCCACCATACAGGGACTTGAGTTCAGCATCAAAATACACCACAGCACACAGTAAGCATTGGGTCTCTGCAAAATACTTATTGAAGATGTTTTTATCTCCATTTCCAAATTTATTCCAACATTGCACTATCTCCTGTGCAACATATGCATTGATATTGTCTATTGTACAATAATCTGCATCTTTCTGACTGCTGCAGGTGATTGGAGTTGGTCTAATTTTATCAGGATCATAATATATTTTTTCATCAGGCTTATCTGCTGCAGTGAAGTCTTCCCATTCCCAATGAAGGACGTCTTTGGAAAATGTCAAATACTTTGTCGGGCACGCCGTAGAAATCCTGTTTTCTCTGTCTGTATTGATTAGATAATCAGATCCTGCTGACATAGTGATTGTTGATTCACATAGAGTATCTTTCAGGCTGGATTCTGCCTTGGGAGCTATAATACCAATTAGAGTCAATGAAAAGACCAAAAGAAGAACAGCCACTATGCTTCCAAACATGAATCCAACCGCCATCCCTTTTTTCATTTTAACGTAATCTACCCCACAAAGCAATAACACTAAGCATAATTATTATCCCAAGTATCACTGTGATGATTGGACCATAAAATCTTAAACTGAATTCTGCTTTTTTATTCATACTATGTTAATCTTTGCAATGATAGTTTATATTTTTTTCCATAGAAATATTATTTTATCATCTGCACGCAGCACTTCGCCCCTTCACCGACTCTATCTTCACAATCTGTTCCTGGTGCCCACCTGAATTTTGCCAAGGAACAATCCTCATTAAGGTTTTCCGCTGCCACGCACACCCCATTCTGCGTCTCGCAACTCTCTGTAGTTGATGTAAAAAACTGTCCCTTGTTCATAAGAAGAAACATAGAAATTATCAAAACAAAGAGACCAATAGCCCATGCTACTATGGTATTTGTGGGCATATCCATGGCGCGCTTGCTCTTCATCTTATCCCTTCAGCTTTCTGCAGCAGACAAAGTCTTCACTGCAGTCAAATCCTGACTCGACCTTATCATATGATCCTGAACAGTATTTCAATTGACCGGTCTCAAGATCAATCTCGTCTGTGACACATATACCGCCATTGTTTGTGCATTCATCACTGCTGCTTGTGAACAATTGTATCTTTCCTGTAAAAATAAGTGCAATAACTACCAGAACGAGCAGTGCAAGTGCTGCAACAATGATCGTATTGACAGATAGACCCTGGGCTTTTTTTGACATTTAATAGACACCTCTTCTTAATTTGGATAATTATTAGTGTATGAAATAATAATAAATGGACTATATAAAAGTTTCGAAATCATGTAATAGGTCAGTATGTTGAAGTTGGTAAAGGATTATCGATAATATCTTTCAAACTTTCTAAGATATTTTTATTATTCATGCGCAGTGTTTGAATAACAGATAAAAGCACGCTTGTGATTTCAGC
>JAHIYL010000005.1 GCA_018815145.1 Nanobdellota archaeon
AATTATTCCAATAAGAATATTTTTGTCAAGAATCTTTAAATACAAACCAGCAGATATTTATTGACTGTAATGCCACATCATACCTTATTCAAGAAATGCAGTTCTAAGTTAGTTCAATCTATGATGTGCTCCATGATGCATATGATGGGCTAAAAAGCTCCTCATTGATTCTTTTAAAAATATACAATTGGCGAGGTAGTTTTTCATGACAAAAGATATTGATATCAATACAAAACTGGTGCATGCAGGGCATGTACCGGACAAAGAGACTCTTTCAAGAGCTGTGCCTCTATACAGTACAACATCTTATGTATTTTGGAGTACTAGGCATGCTGACGATCTCATAGACGACATAAAACAGGCATTGGAGAGAAAATGAGCATCGTCTTATCAATCCCGATTGAAAATGCATTTCTTGACAGCAGAAAAATACCTATAGTGAATGCAAGAGAAGCAGATTCTAAATCAGCAATAAAAATTGGCATAATCAATATCATGCCAAAGGCTGAAGAATATGAAAAGAACCTGCTCTTTGCCCTTGGAAAGACAGATCATCTCATCGAGCCTGTATGGATCAGGCTGAGCAATCATTCATACAGTAGCTCAAACAAAGAGCACATAGAAAAAAATTATATTTATTTTGATGATGCAATAAGAAAAGGAATCCAGGGCCTGATACTGTCGCCTGCTCCAGTCGAAGATCTTTTATTTGAAGAAGTAACATATTGGAATGAGATACTGGACATCCTGAAATATGCAGAAAAAAATCTTGCATCTACTCTTGGCCTTTGCTGGGGTGGACTTGCACTTGCCAAATACCTGGGCATTGAAAAAGAAAATTACGAAAAAAAGATTTTTGGAGTATACAAGACATCTAATCTTTTACCCCACCACATCATCACCGAAAATATGGATGATTCATTTTATTGCCCGCAGAGCAGGCACGCAGGGATTTCAGATGATGTATTGGAAGCAGAGCAAAGGCAAAACCATCTTACACTCTTATGCTATACAAAAAACGCAGGATACACTGTATTTGAGAGCAATGACAAAAAATTCCTGATGCATCTTGGCCATCCTGAATACCATACGACAAGGCTTGTAGAAGAATATGCAAGAGATATAAAAAACAACAGAAAAGATGTTCCTGTTCCTTTCAATGTAAACCTCAAAAATCCTGAAAATATGTGGAGAAGCCATTCAAAAGAGTTTTTTTCAGGATGGATAAAGACAATTATCACTAATTCATCTGTCTGAAAATATTTACCAATTCATCAATGTCTGCATCTGTCCTCAATCCATCTCCTTTGAAATGGGTCCTGGATGCAAAAAAACCTTTATTTCCCAATCTTTTGATCAAAGCTTCAATCTTAGGTATCCTATGCACCTTGTGCCGCTTGGCAATAAGGCTCAGGTCATAGAATCCTATTGTTTCAGTCTTTGCTTCCTCATTTACTGCAAAGAGCAAGTCATATAATTCTTTTTCCTCTGTTTTTATTTTTGAATACATCTTCTTAACCAGTTCAGTATCCCATAGTCTTCCCAGCCACAACTGCCCGGCATAGACAAGATCACTGCCACAGGAGGGACATTTTCTTTTATTGAAGATATCATTTACAGTCTTCCTGAAAAGACACTTAGAGCAATATAAGACATAACCATGTTGGTTCATCAATTCATCCACTTTCTGCTTTCCTTTCTCGCATCTGAAAAATACACGCATATAGTGCTCTTTTGAATACGAGAAGATTGGTGTTAGAGCCTTGCCATGGTCTGCACCATGCAGCTGTACTTTTCTTATGAGTATCCTCAGCCCTGTCTCATGCATGAATTCATTTTTCAGGCTCTTTGCATGGTATTTCCTCTTTGTTGTCCTGGAAAATGAACCTGAGAGAGCAGATGTGTCAGTAGCAGTCACTGCCAAGATACCTCCTCTTGATATCCTGACACTGGCTGAATCAAGAAATGGGCCGGGTGTACCGAACGGATCGATGTCAATATAATCAAACCCTGTAGAATTGAGCATGAAAAGATTCGCATCCTCCTGAGAAATCTGTATTTTTGTATTTTCTGACAGTCCATTTATCTCATTGTTTTTTTTTATCTCCTGGATTGCCCTGCCTGATAAGTCATTGAATGCTATAGATTTTATCTTGCTCTTTTTCAGTTCTTTGAGAAATCTTATCCCCCTTATCCCTGATGCTGCCAAAGGCAAGGCCATCTGCATATCTTTGTCACTCACAGAATCAAGAAGAAGGACAGATGTATCCCTGTTCAGTTTCATCACTGGATTATAGAAGACAGGAAGACTCCTTGATATCTTTTCTTCAGATGATATGTTGATGATTGCATTGCCTTCTGTGATTTGTTTGATCATGACCTAAAAAAGAAGTGGCAGAAGAAATAAAAAAGTTTAGTATTTATCTGTAAAATACTGTTGCACATTCTTTTTTTATTGTTGTTCCTGCGTCGCCGACCAGAGCACTCTGCAATTTGTCAGGAGTGGTGATTATTACCCTATCAGCATCTCCATTCTCAATAGCATATATTGCTGCCTGAATCTTTGGCTTCATGCTGCCTTCATCAAAATGTGGCCCTTCCAAATACTCTTTTGCTGCAGCAATACCCATTCTCTGTATGCCGTCACCCTTCTCTTCTTCACTTTTCCAATCCAGATACACTTTATCGGTTGCCGTGAGGATGACAAAATCAATTGGTGTTGATTGGTATTTGTCTGAAAGCATCTTAACAAGCAATGCACTTGCCCTGTCCTTATCAATGACTGCTTCTTTAGGAATGTATGCTCCGGATGGATCTTTATACACAGGTATTCCTCCCCCGCCCACTGCAATAGGGATTTTTCCTGCCTCAAGAAGATCTGTAATTGATCCAAATTCTCTAATATCTCGTGGAATAGGTGAAGCAACAACCTGTCTATATCTATCAACTTCATACTCTTTGAATGTCAATGGTCCCAATGGTGTATCGACCTCCCAGACATCTTTTTGAGGTTTATTCGGTCTCTTCGCTGTTGCATGAAATATCTGCTCAATCTCATCCCATGTGTGTTCGGTGCCTACAGGCTTTGTAGGTAACTGGAATCCTGGATCATCAAAATCAACAACAACTTCTGTCACCAATGCTGTTGCTCTCTGCCCAATATTGCTGGCTTCCAATAGATTGTTCAGGGGATTCAGTATCATATGACCAATCAATCCCTGTGTCTTTGCGCCGGCAGCATGGAGTGCCTGTTGATAGTTAAATGGTGGATTGCTGGATGCTGCAAGTGCTGCCATGTCCATCTCAGCCCCAACCTGCGGTCCGTTTCCATGAGTAATCACATAACCATGATCTGGTTTCTCGGAAATGATGTCAGCCAATACTTCAGCAGTCTCCCTGGTAACAGCATATTGTTGAGGAAGCATATCTGTCTTTGATTTCGCTATCTGATTTCCGCCTAAAGCTGTAACAATTATTCGTTCAAGAGTCATTTTATATGCACCTTTTTGTGCGAGAACAAAATCTTATATTTAAATATAATCATTTATGAACAGAAAAAGAGTAATAAAAAATCCTAGTATCTCTCCAGGTAATTATCCAGTTCCCACTTATGCACCTGGAGCCTGTATTCATTCCACTCTGCCTTCTTGATATCAAGATATCTTGTGAAGAGGTGCTCTCCCAGGACCTCTTTGGCAAGTTTGCTTTTTTCCAGGAGTTTTAATGCCTTATCCAGCCCCTTTGGCAGTGAATCAATGTAGAATTCTGCAAGCTTCGCATCGTCAAAATGGAACACATCCTCATTCACAGCTGCAGGAGGGACCAACTTGTCCTTTATACCCTGCAGGCCTGCCTTCAGCATGACAGCAAGAGCAAGATATGGATTGCATGTGCAATCAGGATTTCGAAGTTCAGCCCTTGCAGCAGAGCCTTTTCCTCTTGTGAATCCAGGCACCCTGATAAGGGCGCTCCTGTTGGTCCTTGCCCAGCAGATATACACCGGCGCCTCAAACGCTCCCAGCCTCTTGTAAGAATTGACTGTCGGGTTTGTTATTGCTGCAAGCTCTTTTATGTATTTTATCTGGCCGGCAATAAAATTCAATGCTATATCCGACATGTTGTAGTCTTTTGTACTGTCATAGAATGCATTCTTGCCTTTCTTGATGTCAAACAGGCTCTGATGGCAGTGCATACCATTCCCCGGCTTGCCATAGAAAGGCTTTGGGATGAATGTCGCCAAAAGATTGTGCTTGTCTGCAATAGCCTTCAGTGTCAATTTGAATGAGAGCACATTGTCAGCAGTCTTCAGACCTTCATTATATCTTATGTCTATCTCATGCTGGCCTGCACCGACCTCGTGATGGGCCATCTCAGCTTCCATGCCAAGATTCCTCAGCGCAGTCATCATCTCTGTCCTTATGATGAATGCCTTGTCCATAGAAAGGTCAAAATATCCTCCAATATCATTGGTCAGATGAGAGAATCCATTCTCTCTCTTAAAAAGATAGAACTCAGGCTCAGGCCCGACATTAAACATGTAACCCATCTCTTCTGCTTCCTTCAGGACTTTTTTCAGGATGTTTCTCGGATCTCCCTTAAATGGTTCACCTTCCGGTGTGTAGACATCACAAATAAATCTAGCTGTCTTGCCTATCTCTGATGAAAGCCAGGGTATCACTGCATATGTTGAAAGGTCAAGTTTCAGGTACATATCACTCTCATGAATCCTCATGAACCCTTCAACAGATGACCCGTCAAACCATATCCCGTCCTTAAGCGCCATGTCCAATTCTTCAACAGGTATTGTAACACTTTTGACAGCACCCATTATATCTGAGAACTGCAGGCTTATGAACTTGATGTCATCTTTCATTATCTGTTCCTTAATTTTTTCTTCATCCATTTCCATATTTATTTCACCTCGAAAATTGTTAAAGTAAATAAATACATGATAAATAAACAATCATATA
>JAHIYL010000038.1 GCA_018815145.1 Nanobdellota archaeon
ATCATAAATTATATAAATGACAATAACAAATAGATTTATCCTATGAAAGAAAGAATAACAATAACACTGGAAAAAGACATAATTTCGACAATAGACAGGAATGTTGACGGAAGAAAGATAAAGAACAGGTCCCATGCAATAGAACTATACCTTTCAAGAGTCCTTGGGGAGAACAGGCCAAAAAAAGCTGTTCTTTTGCTGGGCGGCAAAGGAACGAGGTTCAGACCCATTACTTATGAACTTCCAAAAGCACTTCTTCCTGTGCAAGGTAAACCAGTGCCTGAACACCTTTTTGAGTTGTTCAAGAAATATGGTATAAAGGATTTAGTGTTTTCAGTAGGCTATAAATCTGACAAGATTAAAGAGTATTTTGGCGACGGATCCAAATTTGGGGTCAATATAAGCTATGTTGTAGAAAAGGAGGCTGTGGGGAGTGCGGGAGCTCTTAAACTTGCATCAAATCTTCTTAGTGAGACTTTTGTTGTTACAAACGGTGACGAACTTAAGGACATTGATCTTGAAGATATGTATGCTTTTCATAAGGAAAATGATGCATTGATTACACTTGCATTGACTACTGTCAGGGATCCTTCAAGCTATGGTGTTGCATTGCTGCAGGGAAATCGGATCCTTCGATTTGTTGAAAAACCAAAAAAAGAAGATGCACCGTCAAAACTTATACATGCAGGCCTTTCAATATGGGAGCCTGCTGCTCTGGATATGGTACCTGAAGGATTCTCCATGTTTGAAAAAGATATCTTTCCAAAAATTGCAAAAGAGGGAAAACTGTATGGATACAATTTTTCAGGCCAATGGTTTGATACAGGAACACCTGAACGCTATGAGAAGGCAATCAGGGAATGGAAAGGGATAAAATAGAGGATTGAGCTTTTTTTTCATATTTTTGGGTAATGTCAAGTTAATTGGGTTTTTGCGATGAATATTGTTATTGCAATATTTTTGTAACATTTTATATAACTTGTTTTTATCCTTTTTCTGAACAAAGAATTTTATTAGAAATATTGTTAATTTACAACTGACAACGTAATAAAATGGCAGAATCGACAAAAAGTGAAATATCAGAAGATGAAATAGCAGCTAAGGCTGAGATGACTGATTATTATAGAAGGGCATATGAGGGTTATTGGGGATTCTTAGAAGGAAGGTGTCATTATGGATACACTCCTGACGATCATAAAGGTAAATTTGATATGCGTGAAGCCCAGCTTGCAATGGAACGTAAGCTTGGCAAAACATTGGGTTTAGGCCCGGGTGCAAAAATTCTGGATGCAGGCTGTGGTTGGGGACATGTTGGGCGATTATTGACTGAGGAATTTGATTATGATGTAACTGGAATAGATTATGATGTTGAACGTGTTCGAACTGCACAAAAACTCAATCTTGAAGAAGAGGTGTCTATGGGTGTTGCAAGAGCAGATTATCAGAGACTACCATTTTCTGACAATTCTTTTGATGGGATATATACCATGGAAACATTGGTACATGCTTATTCTCTTGATGTTGTCCTAAGTGAATTCAAAAGGGTGCTTAAGCCAGGCGGGAAGTTAGTCCTTTTTGAATATTCAATCCCACCTTTGGACTCTGTTCCAACTTTACCAAGGTATTTGGCTAAAAAAGTTATTGAATTCACAAGTATGACAAGTCTTCCAAAATTTACTCACGGATCATTTCCTGAAATTCTGACAGCGGCAGGTTTTGAGAACGCAGAAGCGGAAGAGATCAGCAAAAATGTGTATAAGTCATGGAAGCATCTTTTTGGGCATGCAAACGGAGAAGCATTAGATAATTTTGTTCATCTCAAATGGGGACTAAAATATGTTCCAGGAAGCGTTTTTATTTGGCCTGCCAGAAAAGAGCTTGGTTACAATATATGCCAAGCTTATAAACCGATGGATTGACTCTCAATTTCCCTAAGTTTTCTGGCTATCTTTTTAATTTACCTTTAATTTCTTTTCTTTCCAATGAAAGATGTTGTTGCATTGAAGAAACGCATATTCGGGCTTGAAGAGATAGTTAAGAATGAAGTCCTGGACAGTATAGAAGGAGCTCAAGAACTCAAGTTTGATATCAGAGAAATATTTGAAGAGATGCTGAGAAAATCAGAGCAAAAAAACCTTGTTGTTCTTGAAAATAAGCAGCAGAAAAAACATAATAAAATTCCTGATAAGATCTTTATTGATGAATTTGTGGAAAGTGAGCCAAATATTGTTCTGTATAAATCACATGACAATGTATATGTTGCTTATGCAAGGGTCTATTCGGAAAATACTGCCGAAGATAATAATCCTGAAGAAGACATAAGATCAAAAGGTATGAAATATGTAAAATCTGATATAATTATAAGAAGAGTACCAGAATACATCCTGGGCGTAGGTGTCCTGGGCAGGGCATTCATATTTGAGAATTATATTGAGATTCTTGATACTCTGGTAGGACATGATTATCAGGAGGTGCTCAAACATGAACAGCTTCATATTGCACACCCTGAATACAGTGAAATCAGGATAAGAGAGATCACAAAAAATTACATGCCCAATGCAAGGTACAATTAGAAAGTACCAAAAGATTTATAATCCTCAAAATTTTTTAATTGTTTTTAATGAGTGCACATTTTTCAGGCAGAGACATCATAAGTATTTCTGATCTTACAAAACAGGAGATAATCCGGGTACTTGAAGTCGCCAAATTGATGCAGAAGAACAAAAAACCTCTTCTTCAGGGCAAAGTACTTGCTACGCTTTTTTTTGAACCGTCCACAAGGACCAGGCTTTCATTTGAGTCATCAATGACAAAGCTGGGAGGGGGTGTGCTTGGTTTTACAGATCCCAATGTGACATCTTTTTCCAAGGGTGAGACCCTCTGGGATGCAATAAAGATGGTTGATGGATATGCCGATGTTATTGTCATGAGACATCCACTAGAAGGTGCGGCAAGACTCGCAAGTGAAGCAGCCAAAGTTCCTGTCATAAATGGCGGAGACGGCGCTAATCAGCATCCAACACAGACTCTTCTTGACCTGTTCACAATAAAGGAGTCGCAGAAGAAGATAACAGGGTTGAAGATTGCGATGGCAGGTGACCTGAAATATGGAAGGACAGTTCATTCTCTTGCATCAGCTCTTGCACATTTCAACTGCGGGCTTTTTTTTGTTTCGCCCGAAACACTGAGGATGCCCAATTATATCCTTGAAGAGCTGGAATCAAAGAAGATCAAATTCTCTGTCCACAAAGAAGTGAAGGATATCATTGATGAAGTTGATATTTTATATGCAACAAGGATACAGAAAGAAAGATTTCCTGATCATCAGGAATATGAGAAAGTAAAGAACGCATATGTCATCAATCGCGACATCCTGAAAAATGTAAAGAAAAATCTTAAGATAATGCATCCATTGCCGCGTGTCAATGAGATTGATCCAAGTGTTGATGACTCAGGCCACGCTTATTATTTTGAACAGGCGCACAATGGTATTCCGGTGAGGCAGGCTCTTTTGTCAATGGTCCTGGGGATGATAAAATGAGAGCATACAGGGTATATGCAATACAGAAAGGCACAGTGATAGATCATATTTCAGGAGGCTGCGCACTAAAGGTAATCCAGATACTTAAGCTGGATGAATTCAACCAGGTCGTGACAGTAGGAATGAATCTTGAAAGCAAGAAGATGGTGAGAAAGGATATAGTCAAGATAGAGAATAAGACACTTACAAAGGATGAGTTGAACAGGATAGCATTGATCAGCCCAAAAGCTACAATCAACATCATCAAGAATCATAAGGTAGTAGAAAAGTTCAGGGTAGAGGTGCCGGATATGATGGAAAATCTCATCAACTGCCCAAATCCAAAATGCATAACCAGGAATGAGCCTGTCATGTCCAAGTTCAAAAAGATCTCAGAAAAGCCGCTCACTGTGAAGTGCCATTATTGCGAAAAGGCTTTCAGCGAGTTCAAGATAATTTGAAAAGGATTTTAATTCTATTCTGTGCAAAACTTTTTATATAAAATGTTGTCACCGGTGCGGATGGCTGAATTTGTCTTGTCTGAGGCAGTGGATTTTGTTGAATACCTGATCAAAGAGCAGGGTGAATTTCTATTAGAGTATCAGTCTTGGCTTGCAGGTCTGGAAAAAAGGAGAATTGATGATCTGGCATTGATTGAGGACTTGGATACACTGGATAAGAAAATCTTGGACAGGAGCGTAGACAGATACACAGCAACCACATCACTTGAGAAAATCTCACAGGATGGTATCATTGCAAAAATCAAAGAAAGATATCATAAACATGGCTTTGTTGGCGAGGAAGGTTTTGATGGGAATATCCCGGAAAACAAATATGTTTGGTATATCGATCCGGTGTGCGGTTCTGGTGCATACGGGAGGGGAGACACCAATTTTGCAGTAAATATTGCTCTGACAGAAGATGGAAATACAGTATTGGGTGCAGTTTATTTACCTGCTCTGAAAAGTCATAACCTTTTTATTGAGACGCACAAAACACATTCTGTTCCAACGACATGGAGATCAGAAGATATTGCAGATGAGGAGATCAGATTTAATTTTCCTATAGAGCAATATGGTGGAAAAGATCTGGTCAATACGCTGGGTCCTAAGAAAATTGCTTTTGCTGACAGTGCAAATGGTTCCATAGCCCACTCGATGGTGCAGGCAGCCAATGGTGTCTATGGAGTCTTTGTTGCTGTTACAGACAGAGAAGAAGGATTCTATCCATGGGATATGAAGGGTGCTGAATTGATTGTTAAAGCGTATGGCGGTAAAGTAAGGTATGAATCTGATGGGAGGGTATTGATAGCTTCATGCAAAGAAAAACTTGCTGATGATGCGCACAGGCTTCTAGAGCAAAATGGATTATATGATTTGATAAAGTAGAGCATTGCCCTTCATACATGATTCTTGAATATTTATAAAAATTTAAATATAAGAGTACAACACCCAACAGAACTTAGGTTACAGAATGTAAAAATAATATGGCAAAACAAAAGAAAGGAATTGAAGAAATCATTGCGGAATGGGGAAACAATACATTCAAACCTGAAGAGAAAGAAGACCAAACAAAATATCAGGCAGCCATTAAGAATTTTGTTTTTGCTGTGCGACAAGATTCACCTAGTGGACAAGAGATTGGAACTATACTACAGGATTATTCAGATTTAGCAAGAGCCTGCAGAGAAGATCCTAAGGAGTACTCTCTAATCGACTATGCTGCAGACAGATATGGTTGGGATGTTTTGCATGAACTGCATAAAATTTTGGATTTTATGCGTGAGAAGACATATTTTGATGCCACTGACATCAATGTTTTTATCAAAACTGTTGCAGTGAATATTCAATTGCACGAAGGCTTCAAGTCTGATTTTCTTAAGCTCGCAGGCACCGGTTGGGATTCTTCTGAAGAAAATCTGCAGAAGTATCATAAACATCTAGAGCTCCTGCACTCTTTTATGTTATATTTTGATCCGGATGAACAGCAGAGTAAATATATACAATCTTCAACAGAAGCATTTAAAAAAATATTTTGGGCATTAAATGGTAAAGGAGACTTTTGGCTTCCTGGGATTGTGAATACAAGGATCATCGAAGATGAAAAGGCAATAAATGACACTCCTTTTGATTCTTGGATTGATTATTTAGAGGATATTGGACAAAAGCATTCTTTTGATGATCTTGATTTTAGAGCAATGCAAGAGTTCAACAGAAGAATTGTTGATGAATATGTAAAAGGCCAGAATCGAGAAAATATTAGGGAATTTGACCAGTTACTGAGCCTATTTTCCCACCATTTCATTTCAGGTAAATTTGAGGATCTGAATGCATTGATTTGGGAAGGTGAAAAAAACTATGAATCAGCATGGGAACTTAACAGGATGATTAGAGACCAGTATTTCGACCTATTCTATGGTAATCGAATATCCAATTTGCCAGACAATATTGAGATGGCGTACACAAAACATGTCAATGAGTTCTCACACATACCTACTTTTACTGATATGCTTTTAAAAACATACAAAATTTATGATGCAATACCAATATTAAGAAGATTCTTTGATATAACAAGGCCTTATGAAGAGATAAGAGGCCTTCCTTCGGATGAAAGGAATTTCAGCAATCGCTCGATGCAGATCATTTTTCAGTATATCCTTTATGAACAGAAAATCAATTATCTGCATTGGGGGTTTTATGGTACTCTTCCTCTTGATGATATTGCTGGTGATCCAGCATTTGGGTTAATTGATCACCTGGACAATACAATTCAGTATATCAAGGACAAAAATATCCACAATTTCAAGAAAATTGAAGAAAGGTTTGACTTGATAGAAAGAATACATCATAAAATCAGGATTTATGATGCATTGACTTCTCAGTATGACTTAACTCCCAAGGACATCCTGATGATCACATTGCATGAACTGCGTTTTCCCACTATTGGGATTGATGACAACGAGGAAAGACTGAGTTTTAGAGGCTTTTATGATGACTACATCAAGACATTTGATGAAGTAGATATTGAGTATGAGAAACATAACCAATTCATTGAAAAAACCATTGCTTCATTAATAAAGGATGCAGAAAAGACAATAGGTCCCGAATATTCCAGATATCTTGTCAAAAAACCTGCCATGATATCATCTGAGGAATTTTACGGGCTTGACCACCAATCTTCAAAATTATACAGAAGGGCCACTTTTGAAAACCATGACTATTGGATGATTCGTGCACAAAACTATCTGTATGAGAAAAAGATAACCCAAATATGCCCTAACCCCCATGATTTCAAAAAAGCTGTGTTTGTCGCTATGGGCGGAGGGACAATGGATGAAGAGCTTGCATTGATCTTTGAATATCTGAGGAATTTCGAGATGGTTGATGAAGTCATTATATACAATGTTGAAGAATCTCATGATATGATAGACTGGACAAAAAGGGAATCTGTAATTGAAGATGATGCCAGATGGGATGAAAACATAGGTAGAAAAGTCAATTTCAAGATTATTTCCATTGAAAAGAATTTTCTTGAAAAAGATTTCGATCTTGTCAATGAATTGGCACTCGCGTCACATAGGGAGAAAGTGGATCTGGCCTTGGATGATCATGAGATGTATATAATGGCATTGACAAATCTTCCTGGAAACCTACCTGAGGTTGATGGTCAGGATATTCTTATCAAAAGGATGGCCCAGGTAGGTCATGCCTATAGTGGGAAGGTCATTGTAGGCCTGGGATTGGATGGTGATCCAACTGATTATCAGAACTTCAGGAACTGGGCTGTGTCACAAAGACCATTGGATGTTTTAGGAATCCCAAGCAGATATCTTGAATACAAGCCTACATATGTCAAAGAGAGAAAGAGATGGGAATTCAATATTGACATCAAAGAGCAATATTCAAAACTTTACTCTTTGAACGGAAAAAAAGCTGAAGTTATATATCCTGAAGGATACAGGTTCACTGTGCAGCCATTCTCCAGGAGATTTACGCTGGGGACTAAGCCGGAACACTCTGACTATTTCTATGCAGGCAGTCTGTTTGACATCGAATCAAAAGGGATAAATTACACACAACCACCTACTGCAATGATTACTAATGTCAGTAATCTTAATTTGGATTCAAGACTTTTGGAGAGAGTTGGTGAAGATTTCACCTTGCAGCTGGATGATTGGGGAAAATACATATGCACAAGAAGTGATCTGTCGGCAAATTTTGGCTTTATAGAAAAAACGAGATCAAAAACTTCAGAGGACGCCTATGCATTTTTTATGCATGATTTTGCACCAGCCTAATTATGAGTTTTTTCTGACATATATTTAAATATAAGATAATAACCCTCTTTCGGCATTAGATTAAAGAATATTGAAAAATGGCTGGAGGAACCGAAGAATTTGAAGCGAAGAGAATAGAGGAAATAATAGATGATTGGACAGAAGAGACATTTACTGACTTTGAGAAAAAATTACCTTTTTATCAAAGATCTTTGGAGTCAATAGTTAGTGCAATTTGCTATTGTGGGTCAGACTATGTTGACAATGCATTAGAACATTTTACTTATTTTGTTAATTCATTAAGAAAAACTCAACCAGATTCTTCATTAATTTATTATGGGGTGGTGAGGTATTTTAGTTCTCTGCTTCTCGATATGATGGAAGTGATATATTTTATGGACAAAGAGAGTGAAGACTATGAAACATCTAATGTCCGGGCATTTCTTGATTCTATAGCTACAAATATTGATGTTCACACAGGGTTTAAGCGTGAATATGATGAATTTGCTTCTGGAGATGAAGAGCCAACATTAATACCTAGAGATGATAAAAATTTTCAGACATATCAAAGCCACACCAACAATCTGTCAGGTTTCTTAAGGCTTGTTGAAAAAGATAATGATAAACAGGAAAAAATTATGTTGCTGAACGAGCTAATAGGAACAGGAGGATTTTGGCTCCCCGGAATCACAAACACCAGAGTGCATTACTATGGCAAAGGTATAAATGCATCACCTTTTAACTCTTGGCTTCAGTATCTTTCTTATCTTTACGAATCATATCCAACAATGGATATTGATTATGACAAAATGCATAGGCTCAACTCTAGCTTGGTTGAAAAATATCTTAAGACTTCTGAGGAGCAAAAAACTGAAATTGAGGATCTTTTGAGTTTGTTTTCTTATCACTTTATTACAGGAGATTTTAAATATTTAAACAATATAATCTGGAACAAAAATGATACATTTACTGATATGTGGAATCTTAATGAAAACATTAGAGATCATTATTATTCTCTATATTGGCAAGGAAATAACTGGCTGGATCCTACTTGCATGGATGAAATATATACAGAAGAAATTCATAGGTTCAAGCATGTCCTTGAATTTGTTGGTTCATTAATACACAAATATAAGTTTAAGCCAGCCTTGCCAATTATTTCCAGATTCTTAGACATCACTATGCCGTCCTGGTATAATAATTACGAGATAGAAGATCTCGATATGACAAATACATTCATTCAAAGCCTGGCATACTCAATCATCCAAAAAAAAGAGATCTCTCTTTTTCCTCTGAATGAAAAAAATGCACAATATCCTGATGATATCGATGAATATGTGGAAAAAATCAATCTATGTCTAAATAATAAATATAAAACAAAGGCTTTTAAAACAATCGATTCTCGCCTTGATTTTTTTGAAGGATTCACAAGAAGAATTCGAATTTTTGATGAGCTCAATCATAAGGAAGTAATTACACCAGAGGTTGTTTCCTCAGTACTATTAAAATCACTTGACTATCCCCATTCTGCCTATATTTCACCAAGCGAAAAAACACCTGAATTAGGTTTTTTCGATGATTTTTCTGAGGATTATAAGAAGGTTGAACGGGAATTATCCAAGCATGACAAATTTATCAATGAAATGATTAAAACTTTCATTGCAAGTTCATCTCCAATTAAAAATGGTAGATTTTCAAGACATACACTCGATGACTTGGTAACAATTCCATTTGACAAATTTTACGAGCTTGATCATATGTCTTCGAGATTATATAGAGACGCTACGTTCATGAATCCCAAAGCATACTGGCTGCTGAGAGCCCAGAATTTTCTCTATGAAAAAGAGGATAATATTACAAAGATTTGTCCACGAACTAACAGGTCTGGAAAAGCTGTTTTTGTTGCGATGGGAGGAGGTACGTTAGATGAAGAATTATTTTTAATATTCAAATATTTAGAGAATAATATTGATATTGCTGAGGTTGTAATATACAATGTTGAAAATTCTTATGATATGGCATACTGGACTGACCAGATTCCTGAGTTAGAGGATAGGGCAAGAGGATTAGGAGGAAATAGGAAGGTTAAGTTCAAAGTCTTTCCAATACAGAAAAATTTTCTTGATAATGATTTTAATTTGGTATTTGAACTTGAGAAAGCAGCCCAAAACAATTTTGAGACTTTAAATGATATCAAGAATTATGAGATGTATTTCCTCGCCCTGACTAATCTTCCAGGAAATCTGCCTGAGGATATTTCGCCTAAAGTTAGAGGACAAAAAGCACTGATTCAAAGAATGGCTGATGCTGCTCATATGTATAAAGGCAAGATGATTGTTGGAACCGCTTTAGAAGGTGATCCAACCAACTATCAATCAGAAAAAAACAAGAGAGTGTCAGAAAGACCTTTGAGAGTGCTCGGTATTCCTGAAGGCCTTACTAATTACAAACCTAATTATAACAAAAAGGAAAAAAGGTGGGAATTCAAATTTGAATTCAAAAGAGAATATATGAAAACATTCAAAAGAGGTGAGGATAGGATTGAGGTGGTCTTTCCTGAAGGTTATGAGATTATGGTTGAGCCATTTTCAAGAAGATATACAACCTTTGATAAACGGCACGAAGACTATTTTTATGTTGGTGATCTGCTTGGCACTGATTTTACAACAACTTCAGTTGAAAGCATCTCTTCTTACCAAAATGCACAAAATCTTTCTTTAGATAGCACTCTTTTAGCTGGAAGAAAATCAGAGAATCTTACAATAGATTACTTGGATTGGCAACCATTTATCTGTGACAGGAGTGACTTAAAAAGACTTAAGCATGGTGAAAATATTGAGAAAATGTCTGATATACAAATTCCAGATGAGACCCAAGCTTATGCACTTTTCACATATGATTTTGCACCAGCCTAATTATGAGTTTTTTCTGACATATATTTAAATATAAGAGAATAACCCTCTTTCGGATTTAGATTAAAGAATATTGAAAAATGGTCTGGCAAAAAATCACCAATTGGCAAAAAACCCTGGAATGCATAATCAGAGATGGCACCAGAGCAAAGAGATTTTATAATTATAGTCCAGATGACCCTGAATTGGGTAACGCGTTAAGCAGCTATAACCTTGCAGCAGGTTATGAGGGCGGAACCGGTTTTTTAAATCCAATTGTACATATGGTTAAACTCAGAAATGCAGTTAAAAGATCAAAAAGTGATATTTCATTGAAAACATGTGCTGCAGACAGGTTTGGTGAAGAGTTTTTGTTTAGAGTACATGACATACTGCGTTTCATGGAGAATCAGGCTTATTACAATAAACAGGATGAGCAGAATTATTTGAATTCTGTTGCTGTGAATGCTGATTTTCATGAGGGAATATTTGATACAATTCAACTGCAAGACGAAACAGAAAAAATTTGGTGGGATCCTTCTGAACAGAATCTTGAGACCTATACTTTTCATTTGGGTAAATTAAAGGATTTCATGGTTGAATTAAATAAAACAGTGCCTAACCAGAATACGCGAAGAGATCTGTTTTATGCTCTGAATGGAAGAGGAGAATTCTGGCTTCCCGGTGTCCTGAACACAAGGTTATATCAAAATTGCTCTGCCTTGAATGCAACTCCATTCACTGACTGGATAAGATATTTTTCAGATAAAGAGAAACCCTCGCGATTGGACAATATCGATTTTGCTAAAATGGAGGAATTTAACAGAAAGATTGTTGACTTATATAAGCAGGAGCGTACACCAGAACAACAGCTGCATTTTGAAGAATTATTGAGTCTATTCTCTTATCATTTCATATCCGGTGAGTTCGAAGGACTGAATTCGCTTGTTTGGGGAGACGCAAAGGATTTTGACTATGCATGGGACTTAAATTCATTGATGAGTGCTTACTATGATTTATTGTATTTTGATGGTTATTGTGAAGAATGCAACAGAAACGATATGCAGTATTCACAGGAGATACGGGGATCGGAATTTGTGCCTAAGATGATGGATTTCTTTATCCGTGACAAAGACACAGTCGATGCAATTTCATCAGGAGACATGGTCCTGGACATGGTATATCCCTATTCAGACATCAAGAGCACTGTCAACGGTGCTATGAATGATTTTATACAGAATACAGTCTATTCAATTATCACAAATGAGGAATTGTCTATGGTCGACAGAAGTCTTGTGGGTAATAATGATGCAGAATTGGACACAGGACTATTCTATTTGGTACATGATACTTTGGAAGAAATGAATATAGCAGAATCACCAATCTTTTCTTCAACTAATAAAAGGCTTCAATTTGTTGAAAAGCTTATCAGGAAAATCACATTATTTAAGGAGCTTTCACCAAACCGGGCTGTCCTTCCTGAACAGGCTGCTCTGATAACCCTGTATGAACTTGGGTTTCCTGAATCATTCTATGGCCCGGAGTCTAAAAAAAATGTGAAAGCCAGGACTTTTTTTGACTCTATTAATGAACATATGAAAAATGTTGAGATTGAATATGATAAGCATATGGCTTTTATTGATGAGATCCTTGAAGAGATAATAAAAAAATCTGCACCTATACCTGGTGATTTTGATGCCTCCTATGTACTGCAAAAGCCAGTTTCAATAACATTTGATAAGTTCTATGGATTGGATAAAAAATCTTCCATGCTCTATAGAGCTGCGACATTCACAAATGATGATTACTGGTTATTGAAAGCCCAGAACTATCTTTTTGGACAAATTTCAGAAATATGCCCGAAAACATCTTCTAAGATTGATAAGGCAGTATTTGTCACCATGGGAGGCGGGACATTGGATGAAGAGCTTGAATTAATTTATAGCTATTTGAGTAAAAATCCTGAAGTGACAGATGTTGTGATATATAATGTAGAAAAATCCAATGATATGATTAACTGGACTAAAAAACGGAAGGAGATCAATGATGCTGCAGAAAAAAGAAAATCCATAAAACAGAATGTAAATTTCAATGTGTTCCAGATTGAAGAGAACTTTTTGGGGAAGGATTTTAATCTGGTGAAAGAACTTGAAATTGCAGCACAAGGAAACTCTGAGTCATTGTCAGATTCCAGCAAATTTGAGATGTATGTCCTTGCATTGACAAATATGCCAGGCAATCTGCCTGAAGATGATGGTCAGAAACTTCTTATCCAAAGGATGGCGGATGCAGCTCATCTCTATGGAGGGAAAGTGGTTGTTGGTCTGGCAATGGAGGGAGATCCAACAGACTATGGACATCCATTGAACGAACGTGCATCTAGAAGGCCATTAGATGTGCTCGGAATACCTCGTAGAGTCTTTGAGTACAAGCCCTCGTATAATGATGAAAACAAAAGATGGGAGTTTAATTTTGAATCCAGACATAATTATTCAAAGGTATTTTTCAAAGATGAAAAACAAATTGAGGTAATTTTCCCAAAGGAGTATAAATTCACTGTTGAACCATTTTCAAGAAGATATACAATTGAAACAGAACCAGGACACGAGAATTATTTCTATGCAGGTGATTTGCTTGGTACTGATTTTGTCACTACCACATATGACGATTTTGAAACAGATGGAGATGCTGCAACCCTGACTCTTGATGCAAGGCTTTTGACAAGAACAAAGCAGTCAGTAACCATGAATTACTCTGATTGGAAACCATATACTTGTGAAAGAGGTCATCTTAGAGAAACATATGAGGATGGGGAAAATATTGACCAAATGCATAACAGTCATATGCCTGACTCCACACCAGCTTATGCTCTATTCACATATGATTTTGCCCCGAAAGAATTGGC
>JAHIYL010000039.1 GCA_018815145.1 Nanobdellota archaeon
AAATATTATGAGAATATTTATAATATAATCATGACCAAAACCTTTATCATGAAAGAAAAAAATAATGAATACTTGGTTAGTGAGACTCTTCTTGTAGATAATCCTTCAGCACTTAAGATGATAGATCACCCCATCCGTCTTCAGATATTGAATGTGCTGGCAGAGAATCCGATGTACCCTGCAGAACTTGCAAAAGAACTAAAGATGCATGAGCAGAAGGTGTATTATCATATCAAGCAGATGGTGAATTCAGGAGTGCTGGAGATAGTTGAAAAAAAGGAGATAAGAGGGACGACTGCAAAGAGGTTTGCACCAAGATCGTTGAATTTTTCAGTCAGTCTTTCTAAGTCATGGAGGCCGCTTGATGATGTCCTGAAAAAAAAAGAATCAAGGATGAACGAGTTCCTGAGCCCGTTCTTTAAAGCAGGGAAGTTCAACTCCTCTATTGTTGTCGGAAGCCCAGATCCGCATGGTGCTTTCAAAGCAAGGGCAAGGGACGGGCATTATGCAATTGACCTGGCTCTGTTCTTAGGGCATTTTGGGGGACTGGGGCAGGATTTTGCAACAAAGCTTGACGTTGATGCTGATATGAATGAACCTTCCAATTTTGTGCTTGTAGGAGGCCCAGTGACCAATCTCATGTTCACGAAGATCAATGATTTTCTTCCTGCAAAATTCTCTGACAAGAAGCCCTGGGGCATCATCACAGGAAAGGAGCATTATACAGAAGACTCTATCGGACTTCTAGCAAGGATTCCTAATCCATATAATCCAGATTTCATGATACTTGTGATTGCAGGGATAAGGTTTATTGGGACAAAAGCAGCAGTTATGGCTTTGACCAGATATCCTGACCTTGTTCTGTCAAGATTTTCAGGTCAGAAAAAGTTTTCCTGCATAGTCCAGGGATTTGATCTGGATGGGGACGGAAAGATAGATTCTATAGAAGTATTGGAATGATAAAGGCAGATAAATAGAAATATAGAATGTAGGGCTTTATTTTTTTTTTCTGCTTTTACTTTGGCTCTCCCGAATATTCTTATTTTTTTTACAAAGAACAACAGCAGTAATGATGAGCACAATCGCAAGAACAAATATTATATATCCATAATTGTCCAATACAAAATCAATCAGGTTGAACTCTTTCAGGTTCAGCACATGCAGGTAGAATGCAGATGAATTGACTGTTCCACCTCTGCTGTCATCTGCACTGAAAGTGACTGCTTCAATTCCGTACCAGTCCTTTTTGGGTGATACCCTTGCCTTATCTTCAAATATCTTGATATCCATATTCTTTGTTTCAGATGCTGAATACATCAGCCGGTCTTCATCCGGATCAGAAAAGAAATCACTGAGTGTGATATAATGGATATGGTCTTCTTTGAAGCTCTGGTAAAGGCTTGTCAGGCAGAAATCTTCACTGAAAAATGTTTGGCATTCATTTTCTGTCTCATTGACATATTCCTGATAATTCCATCCAAAGAATGATTTATAAAACTGGAAACAGGAAAATAGGATGAACATACTTATCAATAACAATATAATCAGGGCAATCAGTCCGGGAAATATGTTTTTCTTTGCATTGCTTGCCGCAAGGACGAACATAAGGACCAGAATGATCAGGATGCCTACAATTGCGAGTGAGATGAGGCACCTGTATTTCACCAGATACTCTCCAAAAGTATGGTCAAACAGGGCAAATGTCACCTTATAGCCATATGTTTGTCCGGATTCTTTTTCAGACAGAGTAAATATTACAGGATGCCATCCAAGCTTCATATCTTCACTTGCATTGATATCCAGGTCCAATTCAAATTCTTCACCCGGTTCAAGCTTAAAAGAGTCATCAGAAAGCCTGATCCAGCCGGCAGCTTTTTCATCAACAGTGATATCATAGTCAGATGGTTTTATACCATTGTTTTTGATCAGTATGGTCTTTTCATTGTCACCATGTCGGATATCAATATTATACCTGTCAAATTCCGGCTTATAGCAATTATACCAGGGCAATATATTTAATGTGAGTTCAGTGTATTTTTCAATGTCTGTGCCGTCAACTTTTGCTCTCCATTTGATGTAGTATTGGCCTGGTTTCTCCTGTGAAAAAACAATTGGGACTGTTCTTTCTTCTCCTGGCCTGACAATAACTTCGCTTTCAGCCACATACATATAGTCAGGACCGGAAATTTTCTCAAAAACATATTTTGAATCATATTTTCCATTGTTCCTGACATATAGGCCAAGAGCTCCTGACTTGGATTCATCAACACACATATCTTCCAGTGTCAGATAATAGTCAAATTTATAGCATTCTTCAGCAGATATCCTGATATCATTTTCAACCAGTAGGTCACCATAATCACTCTTCACTGAAACAAGTATATTGCTCTCTCTATCAACTGGTTTTACAGCAATGCTGAATATTTTTTCCTCTCCTGAGCCAAGAGTGAAACTGTCAAATTCATTTTTAGGCATGATCCCTGATTTATCAGAATCTACTGTCAAGGTGAATTCATTTGAAAAACCGGCAAGGTTTTTGACTGTGACAGGAAAATTTACTTGTTTTGCAATGCATGCATCAATCTCTTCAGGTACAGCAACAGAAAAATCATATTTTCTATCAATAACAAGCCTTATAGGAAGATTTGCCTTAAGAAGAGAACCTCTGGATGTTATTATTACAGTTGGCTCCAATGTTCCAAAGACACTGCAGTCAGGTTCAAGCCTGAATTTAACAGTTGCATTCCTTCTGCCGGAAAGAGCAACAAAAGCCGGTATTTCTGCTCTTCCGATGAAATTGTCTATTGTCAGATCATATGTTTCACTTGACTTTCCGGGATTGTATATGGCAAATGAGAATTCAGCAGATGTGCAGGGTGTTGCGTTTGCATTTGTCTTTATTGGTACAACCAGGAGATTTGGGCAGTTTTTTACTACTGCATTCTGTATCACCTGTTTTTTTATGTTTGTATTTGACACAATATCAAGTGTTATATGCTGATTTTCCTTTGCATCACACGGCAGATTGACAATATGATTGACCTTTTTTGATTCTCCGGGCATAAGATAGAAGCTGTTTGGGTAAACAGATGAATATCTGTTGTCTGATGCTATTATGATATGTTCTGCAATATTGCCGCTGTTCTTTATATTTATCTGGGTGTCTGCTGCGTCACAGCTGCATATGCTGAATTCATTCTGATAGCTTATCTGGAAGTCAGAATGAGGGTCGTATGTATTGATTATGAAAGAATCATCCTTTTCAGTGACAGGATCCAACTGCACAATTGAGAATTCTTCAGCAGAAGTATATAAGGATGAAGCTAAGATAAGGAGTGAGCATAATATAAATATCAAATTTAGTCTTCTGTTCATTGCTGAACACCAAAATCCCCCTATATATTCAATAAAAAAAGTAAAAAAAAATTAATAATATGTTTGTCCTGAAACCTCTTCAGAATCGTCGTCTTCACTGCCCTTCAGCTTATTGAATCCGACAATCAGTCCCAGGATAACCAGAAGCACAACAAGTACAACCAGACCAACTTCTAAGCCTTTCTTTATGCTTGTCCAATCAGCTGCAACTGGATTGTCTTCTGCCTTTTCTTTTCCTTCCATGACCTTTACTGTCAGTGGGACCTGTTCAGTTGTTCCTGCTGAAGCAATGCTTACCATGAAAATCTTCTCTCCTGCCGGAGCATCTGCATTTGCCGAGACATACAGATATACTGTCTCTGTTTTTCTTGCTGAAACAACGACAAGGTTTGAAGGATCCATCCTGTAGGTTCCCCATGCATCGACTCCTGAAACACTAAGTGTGTATGTCTTTGCTGTTGCACCGGTATTGCTGATCATCAAAGGATAGACTGCACCGCCAGCTCCTGCTTCAACATCCTGAGCACCAGGAACTGTTATTACTGTCTTTCCTGTTTCAGCATCTGAATCTGGCTGGGCAAAATCACATGTCTCATCTTTGAGGACGGTTATTGTTGTGTCTTTTGTTGAAAGTTCATAGCCATCATCATAAGCAACTTTTGCTTTGACAACATATGTTCCTTCTTCAACACATTTTGGGATTCTCAGATAAAGATCCTCTGATGTTGTAGATTCTCCTGATTCAAGTTCATCAACATAGTCTGAAGCTTCTAGATTAAGTGCAGGGATAGTGACTGTGACCTTAATTCCGTCTTCATCTTTTTCACCCATGTTCTTTACTCTGACACTTGCAAGAAGACCTCTTCCTGAAACAACTTCATTTGAAGGGTCAAGGACAATATCTTTTATGACAACATTATGACTTGGAGCAGCAACTTCGATATTGTAATTCTGTACAACTGCCTGTCCGTTCCTGTCTGAGATCATGACTCTCAATTTATATTCATCAGCATCCATCATGTCTGACAGGTCAAGATACATGTGCTTGATATATGTCCTGTTTGCTTTTACATCAAATACATCTGTTGAGTCATGCACAGACTCATGTTCGATGCCGCTCATGAATGCATCAACCTGGACATCTTTTGCGACTCCTGTTGAGCTAATCCTAAGCTTTACATCAAGTTCATCTCCCCTCTCAATAGTAAGTCTGTTAGTCCTGTCCATCTCTACCCAGTCTCCATTTATCTCAACTTCACAGGTGTACACAGGCACTGGCTCAGAGTCTTCTATGTCACCGCAGCATGCGGTTGACCATGTTTCGTCATCACATGGGCAATCTGCTGCAAAGACTGCTGCAGAGAACAGGCTCATAAGAACCATAAGTGCTACAAAAATTTTTGTTTTCATTTTGTTTTATACCTCCACTTTTACTGATTTATCAATAGGTTGATAACTAATTTCCCCCTTTTTTTAACAAAAAATTTAACTTCAAGCTAATATTTAAAGCTTTCGTTTTATTAGCATATCAAAGTAGATACACTAAATTACTATTTCAAAGTAATGTTTGTGAGTATTTATATTTTTCTCTTTTTAATTGACTATAAGCCCATATTTGTGTCCTTATTTGTTCAGCCAAAATTCTCTGATTATCGTCCTTGAGAATTCATCATTATTGATGTTGACTCTCAGATAATTGAATCCGGGTTTCGCATTTTCAGGTATCTCTATATATAGTACAGTTGTTTTTGATTTACCTTTTCTCAAATCACCAAGGTCCCTTCTTGCCCTGATGCCATAACTGGTCACATACCCATTGACAGATACACCTTTCTGGTCATATCGGCCGATATTGTTGACTTCAATAAAGACTTCCATTATATCGCCGGGAACAAGCCTCTCTTCATTGAGGATTGTTAGATCCACAAAAGCAGTCTGTTTTGGGACACTTCCAGGCATATCTTCTGTCTCATCGCTGCAGTCATCGTCCTGTCCATTATATGGTATCTCATCCATTCCAGGATTCACTTCAGGATCATAGTCATTGCAGTCTTCCGGCGGAAGGTATCCATCACCGTCGACATCAGTATCGCACAGGTCACCAAGGCCGTCATGATCATCATCTCTTTGATGAGAGTTCCACACAGTAGGACAGTTATCATCATCATCGCAGATGCCGTCATGGTCAGTATCTATGCAGCTATCACATCTGTCATCAATGTAATCTGTATCAGTGTCAACAAAGTCATCTTCATCATAAGTGCATGCACCATTGCTGCACCCAAAGTCCTTATAGACCATCATCTCTGTAGGATAGTCGCATCTGCCTCCGTTGCAGTGCTGATACCTGCTGCATGACCCGAAGCATTCTTCCATAGGCACTGCATAACAGCCGGTAAGGCTGCTGCAGTCCACAATATCATCGGGTCCTTTATCAAGGCCATTGCAGGTCACCTGGTGCAAAGTAGATGAATCTGAACAGAAATCATCTGATCTGCCGGTGTCAGGCATACATTGTCCGTTATCGCATGAATCTTCATCCATGATATATTCTTTGATATATATATCCAGTTCAGTATTTGAATCATCGCAGAAATCATCACCACATGCTTCAACAAACTCATCTTCTTCATATGGATTGACATCTTTACATCTTCCTGTCTCGTCATTGCACCCGCCGGTAAAGCATGTCCTGTCCTTGTATACATCATTTTCAAGGCAGTAATAATTATCATCCTCACAAAATGGGTTGTCACATTCATCTACAATCTTTTCAGTCCGTGATTCAGACTCACAGGAAACGCTTGTGCTTGTCTCGACGCATGTGAAATCATGACATGTCTGCTCTCTTGTAGAATCATCCATCTTGCAAAAATAATTCCACGATTCACAGTTATCCAGGGTAGTACAGTCTTTTTTCAGTTCATTTGTTTCTTTCACTTCATAATCACCACTGCTTCCCGGGCAATAATAGTCAACCTTTTTTATCATGAGGTCATGCATGGAGCAGTAATCATATTCAAAATCATACATCCCATCAGGCTGATGTCCTTCAGGATAATATTTACAGTCTTCATTGCAGCAGACATCAGACGGATCACATTCACACAGCACCTTATTCTTGAAATTTGCCTGTGTGCATGAATTTCCCGCAGAAACAGTACCAATGAACCTCTGCGCAGTCACAGGCTCCCATCCGGTTTTCATGTCTTCCCAGAATTCATATGTGCCGGGCTCCAGCCCATTAATCTTATAGCTGCCGTCACTTCCGGTGACAGCAGTCTTTCCGCTTGAATCAGGTTGTCCGATTTTTTTAGCATGTATTGTCCAACCGGAAAGTCCTACATGGTTATCATCTCTCTTGATTCCTTCAACACATCCTTCAGTAGGCACCTGTTTGTTCTTGAAATTCACAAGAGTGCATGAATCACCGGGATTGACAGTTTTTGTGTATGATAAAGAGTATCCATCAGCCACATCCCAACCTGACTGCATGGTCTCTGTGATTGTATATGTTCCGGATTGCACTCCTGTCATTTTGTATCTGCCTTCACTGTCAGTCATGGCAGTGTACTTCACAGAAGAGTCATCAGTCCTTGTTGCAGTTATTTTCCACAGAGGAAGGCCGATGTTTTCAGTGTCTTTTTTGTATCCTTCGATGCATCCGGGAATCACAATCTCTTTATTCTTGAAATTTGCCTGTGTGCATGAATTTCCGGCAACAACAGTACCAATGAACCTCTGTGCAGTCACAGGCTCCCATCCCGGCTTCATGTCTTCCCAGAATTCATAATTTCCCGGCTCCAGCCCTTCAATCTTATAGCTGCCGTCACTTCCGGTGACAGCAGTCTT
>JAHIYL010000040.1 GCA_018815145.1 Nanobdellota archaeon
ATTTTCTTCTCCAAAAGGGAGGGTTTTTTTCAATGAAGAGGGAGCGCAATATAATTCTGATATTAATTCAAATAAAGGCATCTTAGTAATAACTGCAGAAAATGCAGGATTAAAAATAACAAGATCATTTTCTGGAGTGATCAATGCAGATTTTGCAAAAATGAAAGCAATTGAAGGATTTTTTCAGGATTATCCATATGGCTGCATTCAAATCAATACTTATGAAGAAGATGCTGGATTTGATGCAGACATTTCCTTATATTCTGATAGGGATTGTCATAGTGATTTTCATATAAAATCTTTTCATTTTGTATCTGTAGATATTGTACCAAGTGGTGATATTGAGCAAACATCATTAGAAGAAGAAGCACCACCACAACCAGCAGAGACACCAGCAGAGGAAGAAAATGCTCGTCGCAAGGCCGAGATTTTATCATATAATGTACATGAATGTCTAAAAGACATGAATCTGGTAGATTATAGATTCGATGATTTTGCAGAGTACTATAATGGGGGTTATTACTATAAAACACAAGAATTAAATTATAATGATCCTGAGTTAAATACTGGACGACGAATGGTAGTACATACAATAAAGATAGACCTTAATAAGGTAGATATATTTGTTACACCTAAAGTTCGCGATACTATAACAACATCTGATTTTTCCACGAAGGGACTTTCTCTATGGGACCAGCCATGGAGGAAATTTTCATATGACGATTATCAGATGGATATAGCGATAAATGGGGGGGGATGGACTGAAGAAAAAAGTGGCGGTCAAGTAACTGGATATGATATCCATGGACCATATGTCTCAGAAGGACAAGTCCATTCAAGAAAAGAAGGATATGCATTGGTTGTATATGATGGTAAATTGGTTCATGATCGCCCATTAGTTGATATATTCAATGTTAAAGATACTTATTTTAATTACATTGAATATGCAGTAGCAGCATTTAATCCGTTGGTTGAAAAAACATATAGGGGGCCATATTTTACTGAAAAAGTAGATAAGTTTAATGGTGATCAAACGTATGCTCGTGCTAATACTAGAGCTAGAACATCAATTGGAATAGACACTGATAATTATGTCTTGATAATAATTGTTGAAGATGTTAAATATGTCTCAAACAGTGAAATTAAAGATGGTGCGAACTTGAAAGAAATTGCATGTCTTCATTTGGCTCATGGTGCTAACAAAGCAATCAATATGGATGGAGGGGACTCAACAGCACTAATTTTAGAAGGGGAAGTTAAGGTTCCAACAGTGACAACTCAACATCAAGTTAAAAATCATTTAGGCATTAAAATAAAGCCAGAGTATGATATTAGGTAACTATATTGATTTATTTTGTAACAATTATATATTTAATCGAATCTTTTTTGCATGCAAATATATTTATATTTGAAAGATTTTAATCATAGTAAATGAAATATAAAGAGGGAAAAACATGAATAGAAGATTGTCGAATAAAACTATCCTTTATTTGTTATTAAGTTCATCAATTGCATTGGTATTTTTGGCATCAAGTGGATCATTATTTGCACCAGCAGTTGAAGCAGATATCCTTTTGGAAAACCCACCATTACCGAATTATGATCCAAATGAATTATGGGATCATTATCTTCATGATTTAAGAGTCGAAAGCTTCACAAGCTATGGTCTTGATGATTCTGGTAAAGTAGTTAAGATGTCTTTTCTAAGTATGTATGATTATAACAATTATATTGTGTGGATGGTAGCAAAGCCATTTGCTGAAGGTGCAGACACAGATCCTGTTTTGAAGGATATGAATAATATTGCAAACTATTATAATAATATCTATCCAGATGCTTGTATGAAAGTAATTACATACGGTGAAAACAATTATAATCTTGATATATGGTTATGGCCTTCTGGAGAAACCTGTGAAACCACAGATTCAGATAATCCAGAGCACATAATATATTTAGAAAATGTACGGACTGCCAGTAGTGGATGATAAAATATAAATTTAAAATGATAAAAAAACCGTCTACGTTCTTATTTATTTGCTTGTTAATTATTTCTTTATTGTTGATTTCTTGTGGTGGAGATGCTCCAGAATCATCTGCTCCTACGGAACCAGCAGAGGAACCTGCGCAACCAGCTGAAGAACCAGAAACTTCTGAGATAGTGTATCAAATATCATCTCCACAAATTGAGTTGCATTATAATGAAGAAGGTGAGGAATTTAGTTCGGATATTAAAGTAAATACAGGATTTTTGAAGATAGGTACATTAAATGCTGAAGCAGAATTGGAGATTACTAGATCATTTTATGAAGTGATTAATACAGATTTTGCTAGGATGAAAGCAATTGAAGGATTTTTTCAGGATTATCCAGATGGATGTATGCAAATTAATACTTATGACGGAGTGGGAGGAATAGATGTAGATTTTTCATTATTTTCTGATGTGAGCTGTCAGACTGGTTCATTAGTAAAATCTTTTACTATAGAACAAATAGATATAGAGATAAGTGGTGATATTGGACAAATTTTATTGGATGGAGATGTACCAACAGGTTCACCAACAGATTCGCCAACAAGTACGCCAGCATCTCAGGAATTCATTACAGACCCAAACGTGATTCCTTCAGCAGAGAGAGCAGAAAAATGCAATAATTGCATGGAGACAAGATTTCAAATGTGTTCTTTGGAATCTTGCACAGAGACAGGGTTTCAAAGAACAGATTTGTTCACTGATTTTATTGAAAAATCGGATGAAGTACATAAAGGAGTATATTATAGATATCAGGAGTTGATACAACCAAGAGTGATGAATATACATACACTTAGGATTGATCTAGATAATGTTAACTTTGTATTCAGAGGAAAACCTACTAGTCTCCAAACAACAGGCAACTTTTTAAAGGATAATGGTGCAGATATTGCTGTAAATTCAGGTGCTGCTTCTTTGGTTAGTAGAGCAGGGTTATGGACAACACACCTCACTGTGGCAATATCAGATAGTGAACCCTATTCAACAGAGGAAATTACTGGATGGTCATTAGTTGAATATAATGCAGACAATGAGGAACTTCTAAAAGACCAGTATTATAATGAGGATTTAACTCGAGAAGAGTATTTAAAAGTGCCACGAAAAGTTGACATTGTGCACGTTGATGAAACAAACTATGATGACTTTTTCTTTGCTTTAGGAGGATTTCATCAGCTTGTCTGGGACAATGAAATCATTATAAAAGATATGTTTGTATATAAAGAAGATACAAAGATAAGTGCAGATGCAAGGGTAACCTTTGGATTAGATATGGAAAATAATATATTAATAATAATTGTTGTTGAAGGGGATGATACCAAGGGCAAGGGTATGGACCTACCTGAACTGGGATGTCTTAATTATTGTCATGGAGCAACAAGAGCGATCAATATGGATGGAGGTACTTCAACTACTTTAGTATTTAAAGACCCAAGTAGTACGGATGAAAATTTTGTATGGGATTTTAAATATTCAGCCAAAGATCCCAATTATGAAAATTCGAAAACACTTCCAGATCAACGGCCAGCCTCAACCCATTTAGGTATTAGGTTCAAGGAATAGAAATTTATTTTAAAAGGGATAATAGAAAGCGTAAAATGAAATACATTATAACGATTTGTGTGTGTATAAGTCTTGTTTTAGTATCTTTATTATTAGTTTCTTGTGGTAATGGTGCAGAACCTGAACCAACACCAGCAGAATCAGCAGAAGAACCTGAACCTACAGAAATATCCTATCAGATATCTTCTCCGCAAGTAATGCTTTACTATAACGATGAATATACAGAAATTCCTTCTGATTTAGAGGCAAATAATGGATTATTAGTAATAAACAATGAAAATACAAATGTACAGATTATTAAACCAATGGATAAAATAATTAATCAAGAATTTGGCAAAATGCAGGTTATTGAATATTTTTCCAGAGATTTTCCAGATGGTTGTATAAAAATTGAAGGTGAAGAAGTAGCATCAGTCGCAAATGTAGAGATTAAATTGTTTTCTGATAAAGATTGTGAGAGTGCTTCTCCTGTAAAATCTTTTGTCTTTGAGCAAGTTGATATCAGTGTATCTGTGAAAGAACCTACACCAGAACCGGAACATCCTGATTGCATTGTTGATGGCTATTGTGATTGGAAAAAAACAGATAGAGAACCAGGCGGCAGAGAAACAATTGAGAATTGTCCAGAGGACTGTAAAAAAACAATTGAAGAATATGCTCGTGAGGATGAGATCCTAAGATATAATGAAGAAATTGTTGATGTTGAGGATAAATGTTTAGATGAGCTAAATTTAGAGAATTACAGGTTTGATATTTTGGATGAAAAATATAATGGTGTGTATTATTCAAAGCAATATTTAAAATTTAATGATCCAGAATTTTCGACTGGACGACATTTAATGGTTCATACTCTTAAAATTGATCTACATAAGGTTAATTTATTTGTAACCCCTCCTATTAGGGATACTATGAGTACATCTGACTTTCAATCCCAAGGGTTATGGCTTTTTGATGATCCGTTTGATACATTTCCAGAATATACAAAAAAAAAGAATTTCAATATGGATATTGCAGTGAATGGAGGAGGATTTACGCCAGAATATAAGGGATCTAGAGTAACTGGATATAATGTTGATGGACCTGTTATTTCTCTAGGTGATCCCTATATATACACACATGGACAGGCATTAGTGGTATATGAGGAATATGAAGGCGAGGATGAAAAAAGAGTTGAAAGAGCGGATATTAAGTATGTTGATGACTTTGATGGCATTGATCATGCAATACCTGCAGTTAATGAATTAGTTGTAAATAAAGAAATTGTTAATAATGTAGATCATTTTCGTGGAGGACCGACCTATGCTCGTTCTGATGTTAGAGCTCGTACAACAATTGGATTAGATACAGAAAATAATGTTTTAATATTGGTTATTGTTGATGAAAAACCTAGAGAACTAGATCCGAGAGAGCATAGTATTGGAGCAAATTTGAAAGAAGTTGCGTGTCTTCAATTGGCCCATGGTGCAAATAAAGCAATAAATATGGATGGAGGAGATTCAACTACACTTGTTTTTAGAAATAGAGAAATTGTTGTGCCTGATAAAAATTGGTTCCGACACCCTGTTAAGAATCATCTAGGTATTAAGCTTATACCAGAGTTAAGTGAACAATATTAATGTAGCAATAGCTGTAAATCCATAGGAATGAACCAGAAATGAAAAGAAAACCAAGTGTTTGCACTTTTATTTGCTTGTTAATTATTTCTTTATTGTTAGTCTCATGTGGGGGAGGTGCTCCTGCACAACCAGCAGATCCACCAGAACCTGCTGAAGGATCCGCAGAACTGCCTGAAGAACATGGAAGAGAATGCGTTGGTGACGGTGCTATATGGGATCAAGATGACATATCTGGAGGTGAGATGGTATGCAATTTTGGCTATAGATATTATTGCTTAGGGTCTTTAGAGTCATGCCAGAATATTGAAAATGATAAACCATGTATAATTACTGGTGAAGAAAAAGTAAAGATAAAGGAAGGAGGTCACCCTACTACAAGTGAGACTTACTGCTGCAATGGAATTGATGGATGGAGCAAGGGCAATTGCTGTCCAGATGATGATCCTCTTATGAAATCAATTGACGACCTACCTGACATATATGAAATTTTATGTATAGAGGGATCTTATTATTATTGCTTAGACTCGTGCCAAGACAAGGTGGACTGTAGAGTAGAAGGCATAGAAGGTGTCAAGATAACTGAAGATTTTACTGCCTATTTCGTCTGCAATGGTGATTACAAAAAAGGCTGGATGTCGTCGTTGGATCCTGAGGATGATGAAGCTGCTGTAGAACAAGTAATATCTGATAACTTATATCAGATCCCTTCTCCGCAAGTTGAAGTATATTACAATGAAGATGGTACCCAGTATAATTCTGATATAGATTCAAATACAGGGATTTTGATAATCAACACATTAAATGGAGAAGCAGGATTACGAATCACACATTCATTTAATGAAGTTATTAATGAAGATTTCACCAGATTGAAAGTAATTGAATATTTTTTTCAGGATCATCCAAGTGGCTGCATTCAAATTCATGCATATGGAGGAACTGAAGGGATTGATGCAGAATTATCCTTATATAATGATATGGAATGTCAAGCTGAGCTTGTTAAGTCTTTTCAATTTGTATCAGTAGCTGTGGAACATGTTGGTGCTATTGATGCAATATTAATACAAGGGCAGGCACCACCCGAACCTACAGTCCCACCAACAGGCCCAATCATTGGAGAACAACCTGCAGAAGAAACTCCTATTGACGAAGATAGTTGGCTAGAAGATTCCAAATGTCCTGATGTTGTAATAAAAGCACGAGATTTCATTAATTGCCCATATGCAGTTGTAGGAGGAGTGAAGGATTCAAGCGATTGTGAAAAAGATATAAGAGAGGGACCAGGTTATAGTTGTGTTCACTTAATTAATTCTATATTTGTATGGACTCCTGGGCTCTACGAAGACCCTGCAACAGCGTCAGTATACATTTGGGAGATGGTATTTAATGTATGCAATCAAAAAATAGGTGATAATAATCCTTTTATTTCAGTTAGAGATATACCTCTCGAAGAAATGCGGCCCGGAGATATTATCCAGGCAAAAGCAAATCCTGATTATCCTTGGAAAGAGATGAATGGAGGACATACTGCTATGTATCTCGGGAAGGGATATTTATCCAAATTACCAGGTTATGAAGACAAGTGGGGTACTCCTCCAGAAGGATGGGATATTTGTTATGATCAGTTTAAACGCTCCCCTGATGGTCAAATGATCTTTATTCATTCCAAGCCCCCTTCAGTGTGTTATAGCACTTATGATGATCTCTTTAGTGAAGAAAATGGTAGATATATAAGAACAGAAATATGCAGATCCAAATATTGTGATGAAAATATTGAGCAAATAAGATATCCATGATTATCTGATATATCTTTTTCGTTAATTTATTAAATATTGCTTTGATTCTATATATGTATCATGAAAACTGCTCCAGGAGATTATATCAAGATTTCTACAAAAGAAGGTGATATTGAAGGTATCATCATGCCTACTCCTGAACTTACAGGGGAAGACGCAATGATTCTGAAAGTGTACAATGGTTATAACATTGGAATATCAAAAAAGGAAATAAAATCAATAGAAGTGCTTAAAAAACATCAAAAAATAAAACCAAAAGAGCATAAGGTAGTCTTCAACAGGGATCTTCCGACAGTATCAGTCCTTTCTACTGGAGGAACAATATCGTCTAAAATTGATTATCGGACAGGCGGAGTATATGCGGATTATACTGCAAAAGATTTTGTGGACATGATGCCGGAGCTTGAGAGTATTGCAAACATCAATGCAAAGAAGATAATGTCAATCATGTCTGAAGATATGCTGGCATCTGACTGGATAAATCTTGCTCAGGAGATAAAAAAAGAAGCAGAAAAAGGGGTAGATGGAATCATTGTAACTCAGGGTACAGATACACTTCATTTCACAACAGCAGCAATAGCATTCATGCTAAAGAAAATCAATATCCCTGTGATATTCACAGCTTCTCAAAGATCAATTGACAGAGGGTCAAGCGATGCTTTCATGAACCTTATCTGTGCTGTAAAGGCTGCAGCACATTTTGATGCAGCAGAAGTCATGAGCTGTCTGCATGGTTCGATTGATGATGATCATTGTCTTCTTATAAGGGGCACCAAGTTACGTAAGATGCATACATCCCGAAGAGATGCATTCAGGCCTATTAATGATATGCCTTTTGCAAAGGTCTTTGTGACAAGGATTTTGAAATTTTAAATGGGAACTACACAAAAACAGACAGAAAAAAAAAGAAAGATATTGAGCTTGTTGCAAAATTTGAAGATAAAGTAGCACTGCATTATGTCTACCCCGGCATGGAACCTGATGTGATTGATTATTATATCAAAAAAGGATATAGAGGGATTGTTATTGCAGCAACAGCACTGGGCCATGTGAATACCTGGACTGAAAAATCTCTCATCCCATATATCAAGAAGGCAGTTTCAAAAAATATTCCTGTCTTTATAACTACGCAGACAATCTATGGAAGAGTAAATCCATTTGTATACACAAATCTCAGGAAAGTATCTATTGAAGCAGGTGGGACATATCTTAAGGACATCCTGCCAGAAACTGCTTATATTAAATTGGGTTGGGTACTGGGACAGACACAGGACATGGATAAGGTGAAAGAGATCATGCTTGAAAATTGTAAAGGAGAGTTCAATGATAAATTGTCTCCAGAGATGTTTTTGAATTAATGTTATTTCTCTTAAAGGTATGATGAAGTATGATGTTCAGTAAGTATATAAATATCATGTGCTTCAACAAAAATATGCAGATAGCGCAAAATGAATTGCATGGTATGGAAAAGTGTCCTGAATGCTCGAGCACAAATATTGTTGATGTCCAAAATTTTTATTGCTCTCAGTGCATGGACTGCCATCTGGTGTTCAAGCTTATTTAGGGAAACTGAGAATAATTCTTTTGATTAAATGATGCTATCTGGTTTTGATTAGGATAGGAGAATATGTTGTGAATTCTTGTCTATTAAATCAGCAACAGGTACTAATCCAGAAAAGCCTTCGCAGACACCAGGGTTTCCGGTGCAATCAGTAATATAGTAATCAAAATCACCAAATTCACAAGGTTTTGATCTTAGATTGTCAAACTCATCATTTTCGCAAAAATCCTTAAGAGAAATATATGTTCTTTTATCAGGGCTGTAGCCCAAATCTGTTTGCGTGTCACTAACTGGTATTGCACCGACTTGGACATCTGCATAATTAAAGCCATTAAAAGGAATCTGTATTCCATTAGGAATAAAAAATTTGTACTTTTTTAATGGATGGACAGGTATATACAACAGGTAATCGGGTTCATTACTGCAAAAATATATTTCTCTCCAAGATTCATATTCAATTTTGCCATTACAAAAAAGAAAACCAATATAATAAATGTTTTCAGGATTATTATTTAGTGCCAAAACTTCTTGACCAAGATTGTCTCTTAATTCTGTTATGAGTCTAAAATTATTTCCATTTGAGGGATTAATGAAAAAGAATGGATTGTATAATGAAATCCATCCTTCTCTATTGAATGTCTCTAGAAAAAGGCTTTCAGGTATAGGCTGATCATCTCCAAATATGTTTGGATGCCAATTTAGTGGAAGGCCATACAGACATTTTTGTTCATTCAAAAAGAGAGAATAAATATCTTCAACATCACAATTGCATGAAACAGATGATTCAGAGCATAAATTATATTTTCCACAAGAAAATTCATTGATTGTCGGCAGGTTTTTGCCCACTCCATCATTTTCAAGTGTACATATTCTCATGTACCCTGTTCTTCCTTGATTTATGCATTGAATATTATCAATATTTACTCCGCCATCACAAAAGATTTCATTAAACGAAATGCACGGATTTAAAATATCTTCACCAATGCAGGCAAATCCTTCTTTGCACTCTCCATAAAATTTTTTGCTACCAACGCACAGATCAAACCTTTTTGCTTCGCCTTTTTTTGCAATAGATTCTTTTTCTCCATTGGAAATTGTATGAGTTGATATTGGTGGATAGCAGGATACTTCATTTTTTATGCATGGTTGACTCTCTTTTTCTGATAAATATTCTATATTGCGCATTGGATCAGTATATACATCCAGAATATTTAAGCAGGGAGTAGGAAAAGAACTATATTCACATATATGGTTTGAGGCACATTTACCAACAAACTTTTGATTTTCAAGACAAACCTCAAATGTGTCAATACCTGTGCAACCAAAACTATATTCTTCTGCACACGGGTCATCCGTTTCAGTAAATTCAGTTATTTCACTATTTTGATTTTCGTAATTGATTCTACTGTATTCAGGAAGTGTTTCACATTCACACATATCTTCTACTAGTACACATTTTCCACCGATACTATGAATTTTTAAATTGTAATCACGGAAGGTTTCAGTGCAGAATGCATCAACTTTATTTGGATAGCAAGAGTTAAATCCTTCGTCTCTTGGCCAAGGACAATTATCTCCTTCTTTTACATTCAGTTGTGTTTCAGTTGGTGTGGTTGCAGTGGTTTCAGTTGGTGTTTCTTTTTCATAGAATTTAGGCAATATTTTGTTGCAATAATGTCCGCACATCCAGGAAGAATCTTCAGTTACGTAATTTCCTACTCTGGTAGTTTTGCAGTCTTTATGAGCGTCTTGATCATAACTACACTTGTATCCTTCTTCATGATATTCAGATCCTCCACCTTCACTGCATCCGCTGATTATAATGATTATCAGAACTAATGATAGAACTAATCTTGTATTCATAGAACAAAATAAAAGAATTATTCTATTTAATACTTACGGAGTCTTTCTCAGCATTGTCCTTGGAAATGGGATTGCGTCTTTTATATTGTCGAGTCCGCAGATGAATGCCACAACCCTTTCTACACCAAGACCATAGCCTGAATGCGGGACACTCCCAAATTTCCTCAGGTCAAAATACCATTCGTATGCAGCAGGATCCTCTCCCTGCGCTTTCAGCCGGTCTCCCATGTTTTTTACATCAAGGCTTCGCTCACTGCCTCCAACAATCTCACAATATCCTTCAGGAGCAATCATGTCAAAGCAGAGGGCCTCTTCTGGATTTTCTTTTGAAGGCGGCTTGTAGAATCCCATTATCTCAGTCGGATAATGCGTCACGACAACCGGGACACCAAAATGCTCAGAGATCTTAGCTTCTTCGATTGTCCGAAGATCCTTTCCAAAAGGCACTTTCATCCCATATTTTTCATTGATGATCTTCAATGCTTCAGCATATTTGATTGTTGGATAGTCCTCTTTTGCATAATGCTCAAGTATCTTGATATCCCTTTTCAGGACTTCAAGATCCTTTTTATTGTGTTTGAGGACTTCCTTTATTATGAATCTAACTTCATCCTTGGCTACTTCTGTCACTTCATCCAGCTGCATCCATGCAGCTTCCATCTCAGCCATCCAGAATTCAGCCAGATGCCTTGAGGTCTTTGATTTTTCTGCCCTGAAGGTAGGCGACATATCATATATTTTTCCAAGTGCAAATACTGCTGCTTCTGCGTAAAGCTGCCAGCTCTGGGAAAGATAGACCTTATCATTGAAATATTTCACTTCAAAAAGAGTGGATCCTCCTTCACACTGGCTCGGTTGGAAAATTGGTGGATCAAACTCAAAATATCCTCTTTTCCTGAAAAATTCATGGATAGCACCGACTATTGTGTGCCTGATCTTCATCACAGCAGTGATTTTTCTGCTTCTGATCCAGAGATGCCTTTTATCAAGCAGAAATTCAGGAGAGAAATCTTTTGTGATTGGATAAGGCTCTGCGAATTGAACAACTTCAAGATCTTTTACCTGAAGTTCGTATCCGCTTGGAGCCCTTTCATCTTTTTTGATATCACCTGTGATTTTGACTGAAGATTCCATCAGCAGTCTTTTTGCATTTTCCCATGTCTTTTCAGGCAATTCTTCTTTTGTGAAGACGCATTGCAGTATATTTGAATGGTCGCGAATGACTATGAAAGCATACTTGTTTGATTTTCTTTCTCTATATACCCAGCCTCTGACTGAGACAGTTCCTTTTTCCTTGTCCATAGCTTCCTGGATTGTCAAAAATTTCATGATTTTCACCTTGATTACTTGATATTGCTACTAAATTAAAACTAAAATTAATGAAATAATAAAAGCTTTTGGGATTTCATAGTAAAAAGATTCCTTTTTCACTGCAGATTTGTTTCATTTTATCAGGCCAGATGCTTGATTGGACTTCACCGATATGGGCTTTCCTGAGAAAAAACATGCAGAGCCTTGATTGCCCTATGCCACCACCAATTGATAGAGGCAGGTCACCTGACAGTAATCTTTTATGCCAAAGAAGCTCTTTTCTTTCGCTTTTACCTTGAATTTCAAGCTGCTTTTCCAATGCATCTTTATCAACCCTGATTCCCATGGAGGAAATTTCAAATGCTCTGTCCAATAATGGGAACCAGACAAGGATATCGCCATTCAGTCCGGCATATCCTTCCTCATTTATTGTTGACCAGTCATCATAATCAGGTGCTCTTCCATCATGCGGCTTTCCGTCTGAAAGAGTCCCACCTATACCAATGACAAAGACTGCACCATATTTTTTTGTTGCAATATCTTCTCTTTGTTTTGGAGATTTGTCTGGATATTTCTTAGCCAATTCTTCTGCATAGATGAATGTAATTTCATCTGGGAGAATTGGAGAGATTGTGGGATATTTTTCAAATATCCTTTTTTCTGTAATTTTCATTGCAGAATAAATTTTTCTGACCACTTTTTTTAAGAAAGTGATTGTTCTCTCTTCTCCAGGATATATTGATCCTCCCAGTTCTTCTGAATTTTTGGTAACCCTTCCGTTTCCGCCGTTTTCTAAAATAGAGTATTGGGGAAATTCGAAAATAAGCTCGGGTTCCTCTAGTTCAGTATTGCCGTTGTTTTTGTATTTAACGATGTATTTTACTTCGTCTAAAAGCTCAACTTCTTCCTGCCCCAGAATCTCCAATCTTAAATCGCCCTTAGAAAAGAAGTTCTGGTAATAATAAAAGCCGGCAATTCCGACAATTGCAGCTATTAATATAACGACTAGAGCTGATTTTTTCATGTTCTTATACTTTAACAAATTATTGGGTTTTTTCCAAAACGTCCGAAAGATAGCTTTTTGAAATATCAGACACCTGTTTTAAATCTTCCTTTTTTATCTTCAACCTCTTTAAGATGTTAAAATCTTTCTTTATAAAAATTCTAAATATTTTTACCGTATCAGGATTAATTGTCGTTGTGGACTTTATTGTCCCCTTGCAATCATTACAGACCAGGCCGCCGTCTTTTATAC
>JAHIYL010000041.1 GCA_018815145.1 Nanobdellota archaeon
CAATGAAAATGGCGATATTCATACGGGGTATGGACGGGTCACGTTAGGAATTTTACTTTTCCAAGATCTGGCCGTTATTCCAATGCTTTTGATGATCTCTATTTTTACTTCTGAAAATGCTTCTATCTCTGAACTGCTTAAAGAATTAACACCTTTTTTACAAAAAATTATTTCTTTTTGCTATTATTATTGTTTCCATTCTGAAGCTTTTCTGTATGTTTACATTTCGGAAATCCGGGGCACGCCAAGAATTTTCCATACATGCTGGTTTTGACGACGAGACCTTTGCCGCATTTTGGACACTTTTTACCGTCAGCTTCCTTTTTCATGGCCTCATCGCTTTCAGTCTGCTTAGTAGGACAGTCAGGGTTGATACATAATGTTTGTGATCTCTTTCCGGCAGCAAGATGTATCATTGGGTGTTTGCATGTCTCGCATATTTTTTCTGTTGATTTGACTATCCCTTTTTGTGGCAAGGGGTAAATTGTTTTGCAATCAGGATATTTATCACAAGCAATAAATCTTTTCTTGATCTTTCGAGAATACATGACTTTAAGAGTTCCACCATCACATTTCTGGCAAGCACCGATAGTGTTTTGCTGATCGCTGCTCTCCTTGTGCGACTCAAGTAATGCCTCGCCGATTTTTTTCTCATCCTTCTTGAACGTCTCAAGAATTTTATTGAGCGCGCTTTCTGCATGGTCCACAACATTTTTTGGTTTAAGCTTGTCTTCTCGTATCTTATCCATCTCATCTTCAAAAGATCTTGTCAATTGCTCGTCGACAATCTCGGGCAGGTGTTTTTCCATAATCTTGATTGTCTTGATGCCAAGCTCTGTTGCTTCAACAGGTTTGTCTAGAATATATCCTCTTTTGACAAGGTTATCTACAATCTCTGCTCTAGTTGCTTTAGTGCCAAGTCCATGCTTTTCAAGTTCACCAATAATTGACGCTTGAGTATATCTTTTTGGAGGTTGGGTCTCTTTGTCAAGGAGTTCTAGGTCAAGGATCTTGAGCTCTTCTCCTTTGGCAACTTTTGGAAGTTCTTCTTCCTTTAGCTTGACATAAGGTGCATATAGGTCGTGCCAACCTTTCTCAATTGTTCTAGTCCCTTTGGTTATGAACGGTTCTTTTTCAACTTCGATTGTCAATGTGATAGTTTCTCTTGTTGCTGGTTCACCAAAGACTGCAAAGAATCGCTTAACGATCAAGTCAAAGATTTTCATGTCTCGTCCTTCCAATTTTTTTGGTAATGACCCTGTTGGATAAATGGCAGGATGGGCAGGATCTGTTTTCTGACCTTGATTAGGTTTCAATGTTTTTTTGCCCAGTATGTATGAAGTCTGAGATTTATATTCTGCAAGTTTCTGTAGGCTAGTCAATATCTTCTTGAAATCCAGGTCTTTTGGATATTGCTGACTGCTTGTTCGTGGATAAGAAGTTAGTCCATCAGTGTATAATGTCTGTGCAATTGCAAGAGTATCTTTTGGGCTGATTCCAAATAATCGGAATGATTCTGTCTGTAGAGTTCCAAGATCAAACGGTGTCGGTGGTTTTTGCTTGAATTGGCTTGCATCGACTTCAGAGACAAAGGCGGGTTTTCCTTTGCATTTTTTGAAGATGTCCTTAGCTTTTTTTTGGTCCCATATCTTATCTTCTTTATGAAGTGATTCAATCTTCTTTTTGTCCTTCTCTGTTGTAAGTAGTAATTGCCAGAATGGAACTGGTTTGAATTCTCTTATCTCAATTTCTTTATCTACAACTATCTTAAGAGCAGGTCCTTGTACTCTTCCGATTGAAAGGATCTTGAACATGCCTGCTTTTTTTAGAGAGATTGTGAGTGCGCGAGAAAGATTTATTCCATAAAGCCAATCGAGCCTGTGGCGAGTCTCTCCTGCATTCGCTTGGCCCCAGTCAAGTGTTTTCTGAGGGTTTTCGTAAGCTCTTACAAGATCGTCTTTTAGAAGAGTAGAGAATTTCATGCGCCGGGCGTCCTTTTGTTTGCAGGCATATTTTATGATGTTGAGACCGATTACCTCTCCTTCTGTATCATAATCGCATGCAACTGTGAATTCATCTGCGCCCTTTGCAAGTTTCTTTATTACATTCAGATATTTTTTTGAGAATGCGCTTGATTTTGTAACATCTGCAGATGGTCTCCATTCAATGTCATAAGATGGATACTTGAAACTTTTCTCCTTTTCTGCCAATGTGTATAGATGGCCTACTGCGCAAGCAACAACAATATCTCTTTTGCCATGAGTTATCTTGTAATAGGGAACCTTGGTTATGCTTTCTTTAATGGGTTTGCCATCTGCAAGTGCTGCTGCTATCTTCAATGCAGCATTTGGTTTTTCAGTGATTATTAATTCGTATTTACTCATTCTTCTATCTTGAGTGGGGGTATTTTATAATACTTTCCCTTGTAAGAATCAACAAAAATTAGAGGTTGCTTTAAAAAAGTTTTTAAAAAAGAAGTTAAATGGGTGATTTACAATAACAATTGAAGTAATCATATAAGTCCTAATTTCTTCATCTTCCGATGTACTGTCTCATAACGCATGCCCGCTTTTTTGGATATCTTTGCAACTGTCTTGCAGGTAAATTGGAGTGCTTCAAAATATTGTTTCTCAAATTCCCTTTCCACTTCTTTGAGAGGTCTTGGATTGTCTGGGATTTCCTTTACTATATCCTTTGATATTCTTGAAAGGTTTGCGTATATCTCTCTTATCTTCTCTGGATGGAGCACTTCTTCATATGCCTTGATTACTTCATGCATGGTTCTTTCGATCATGAGTTCTTTGACATAGGAGGGCTTGAGCATTTCTTCACGTATCTTACCCACGTCAATACCTGCCTCGCTAACGAGCCTGTGCACACTCCTTCTTTCAATCTCAGCAATCTTTGCGACCTCACTAATGTTTCCGTATTTTTGTTTGAGAAGCAGTCTCAAGTATCGTTCTCGAAAGAGCTGTCTAGCTGTTTTTAAGGGTAAGTGCAAGAACTCAGTAGGCTCAAATCCTAGCAAGGGATCCTTGAGCTTTGAAGTAATGTCAGATCCTAGCTCTTCTATCCTGACACCCATGAATTTGCGCATAATAGCATCTACGGCGGGTAAAACCTTGTTCATTACCTCTCTTTCTAGGCCTTTTTCCTGTTCAATTCCGCCATGCTTCTTTTGATACTTTCCAGTCTTTTGCGTCATACTATATTATATATTGGGGCCAATTTTAAAACTTTTGGTTTTTTATGACATTTTTGTCTCATTTTAGGATTCGGAGTTCTAATTGTACATATAAGTTCATTTACATTAATACAACTGTACATGACTGAACTGTCGCAAGTAGATTAAAATGAAATGTGATTTGTTAAGCAACCCAAGATATAACCTGAATATGGGCAATAGGGATATGAATTATGGACGCCCGCTTCCACCTAGTTTAGGGAATGGAGGAGTATATCTGAGTCCTTCTTATTTTTCCAGTCCAAATGCGTTGAGTACCAGGGATTTTGAGGCTCAAAGAGGAGCTGTATATATGAAAACTAAAGGTGTGTATGACGAGGCATCTGGCCGTGATGTGGTTGGACGAAGATATGTCGTGCCTTTGATGAGGTCCGCTGTTTCCCAACCCTCATCAATAGCCCAAAATGGTATGTATCAGAGACAGGATCCTGAAACCCTCCGAGCCAATCTTGCTTATTCAGAATCAATAATGAATTCTGGGTTCCAGGATTATTCCCTCGCAAGGCAATTGCAAAAGAGCAGAGACACCATGAGAAAGTTGGATGCGGGTCAGTTAAGAGTTGTTTCTGCAAATCAAATGCGTGGTCTGCTTTATTCAGGCAATGCAGGTATTTATGATTTGGATGAATCAGATGCTGGTGCTGCTGATTCCTGCATTGATGTTGATGAATTATCACAACGAGTAGAAAAAGAATTGATGTTATTGAGTCTAAACTAAAATGAAACAAATATCGCTGCTGTTGCAAAAAGCTGAACAATTCAAGGAAACAAATCCGCGAGTTGCTATGAGATATTATCTTGAGGCTAGCGAAGCATATCTAAGATTGTCACGTCAGGATTCAAGGAATGAATCTACGTATGTGAATGAGGCGTCAACTCTATACATGAAAGCTCAAGCTCTAAAGAATACAGATATGTTTAAACAGAGCACACTATCTTATATTGAATCCCGCAAGGGTTTTTCTGATATTGGTGGTCTTGATGATCTTAAGTCAGAGATACAAATGAAGATTATTCAACCAGTCAAGAATCCAGATCTTTTCAAATATTATGGCAAGAAAGTGGGTGGGGGTATTCTTATGTATGGTCCGCCTGGTTGTGGTAAGAGCCTGATTGCAGAAGCAACTGCTGGTGAAGCGAAAGCAACTTTCTTTAATGTTAAAGCATCTGATCTTAAGACTAAATATGTAGGAGGCACTGAGAAAAATATTGCTGATCTGTTTCAGAAAGCAAGAGAGGCTCAGCCAAGCATAATATTTTTTGATGAGTTCGAGGCAGTCGGTCAAGATCGTATGGATACTAATCATATAGGTCGTGGTTTTGTCTCTCAACTCTTGAATGAGATGGATGGTGTTGGTAATAAGGATAATCAGATACTATTATTAGGTGCCACAAATGCGCCTTGGCTTATTGACAATGCTCTCCTCCGAGAGGGTAGGATGGGTGACTCAATCTTTGTTCCTCCTCCCGATAGGCAAGGAAGGACTGAGATTCTCAGGATTATCTTAGAAAAAACGCCAAAAGATGATCTGGATCTGAGTATCATTGCTGATGCGACCAAGGGTTTCAGCGGTGCTGACCTTAAGGCTTTGTGCAATG
>JAHIYL010000042.1 GCA_018815145.1 Nanobdellota archaeon
TACAGGACTCCGATTGCAGAGATAGCTTCGTAGACATCACCATACATAGGAATTTTTTTCATTTTTAATGAACTTATTGCAGCATCAAATTCAGGTCCTCCTATAAAGGAATATATTATAGGTTTTCTGCACATTTTATTTTCTTCGATCTGGGAGATCATTTCAAACAGAGACGAACCTTTGAAAATTGCCGTTTCACATCCGATACAGATTATGGAATCTACAGCCTTGTCCTTAAAAGCCACTTTCAGGGCTTGCATATACTGGTTCTTGTCTGCACCGCCTGTGATATCAATAGGATTCTTTGAGGAACCAAAAGAAGGTATTGCGCCTGAAAAAAGGGTATTGAGCTTATTCAGATCATCGTAGAGCCTGACACCATATTTTTCGCATGCATCAGCTGCCATGACACCTATGCCGCCACCATTTGTGATTATGACAGTATTCTCTCCTTTTGGGTGGGGCGCAGTGGAGAGAAAATTGCACCATCCAAATGCCTCTTCTATGCTTTCTGCCCTCATCACACCGCATTGCATCATGATGTCAGAAAATATAGAATCAGCTCCTGCCAGGCTTCCTGTATGTGAGGCCGCCGCCATTGCCCCTCTCTTGCTCCTGCCTGATTTGATTGCAATTACCGGTTTTTTTTTTGTAGCATTTTTCAAAGCTGCCACAAGTTTTTCACCATGCTTTATTCCCTCTATGTACATCATGATCACTTTTGTATTTTTATCCTGTACAAGATAATCCAAAAGATCTGATTCATCAACATCTGATTTATTTCCGACAGATATCATAGCAGAAAGTCCGATATGGGCTGATCTGGTCTTCCCCATCATTGCGATTCCCAAAGCGCCGCTCTGAGTCACTATAGCTACATTCCCTTTGGATATGTCTTCTGATCCAAAAGTCGCATTTATCGGAGACGCACCGGAATATATCCCAAAAATATTAGGACCAAGCACTCTTGCGCCATGGTTCCTTGCATAGTCAACAATCTTTTTTTCTTCCTCAATATTGCCTATCTCTGAGAATCCTGATGTTATGATTATCAGAAATTTTACTTTTTTTGAGCATGCATCCTTAACAGCATCAAAGACAAATTTTGCAGGTATTGATATTACGGCGATATCAATGTTTTCAGGAATTTCAGATATGCCTTTCTTTACATCAATGCCAAGTATAATACCTCCCTGAGGGTTGACAGGATATATCCTTCCCTCAAAACCGCTGCTCTTGATATTATTCAATATCTTGTATCCTATCTTGCTCTCATTGTGGCTGGCACCTACGACAGCAATGCTCTTTGGTTCAAACAAATATTTAATATCCGGAAATTTCATTTACAATTCACCGAAACCACATCCTTAGTTCATATGTTGAATAGCTCCTTTTTTTTTCAATATCAAATCCTGCTTTTTCAAATAGGTCCATCATAGGCTTATTGTCTATCAGGACTTCAGCAGTGAATCCCAATATGCCTCTTTTTTTTGCAAGATGTGAAAGATAGTTCAGCAGTTCTGTGCCTATGCCCTGATTCTGAAGAGCATCTCTTACAACAAAAGAGACCTCAGCAGTATGATTATTGTCGTCAAGACCCCATTGCCCTATACCAAGGACAGTCTCCTTATCGTCTTTTTTTTCAACAGCCAGGATTATCATCTCTTTTGTATAATCAATCACCACAAAATCCTGAAGCCTTTCATGAGGCATATCTTTTCTTTGAGATATGAATCTTTTATACAGGCTTTTGTCTGATAATGAATAGAATAGATCTTTGAGTAAAGGCTCATCACTTATGCCAACGGGTCTCAGGAGAATGGTCAGTCCTTTTCTTGTGGTCTTGTAGGTCTCTAATTCCTTTGGGTATTCTCCTTTTTTTCCGGGTATATAGGCCTGGTCCTGGTATATGTAATTAAGTTTTTTTGCTTCTTTTATAAGGCGGACACGGAATTTTGGGTGTGCGATTGATATTAGCTCCATGGCCCGTTCTCTGATGTTTTTTCCGTGAAGATAGGCAATGCCATATTCAGTCACAACATAATGGATATCTCCCCTGTTCAATGTGACACCTGCTCCCTGGTTGAGATTCGGGACAATCCTGGATATCTCACCATCTTTTGCAGTGGATTGAAGAGTCAGTATTGATTTCCCGTTCTTTGCAAGTATTGCACCTCTCATGAAGTCAGCCTGTCCTCCGATACCTGAATAGAACATCTTTCCGAGGGATTCTGATGATGCCTGACCAGTAAGATCAATTTCAAGAGCAGAATTGATAGCGCACATCCGCTCATTTTGTGCAATTATCAATGGGTTGTTTGTATATGAGACTGTGCGGAATTCAATTTCAGGATTGTCATTGATATAATCATAGGTCTCTTTAGTCCCCATGCAAAATGTAGCTACACACTTTCCCCTGTTGATGCTTTTGTGTGTATTGTTTACTACACCAAGTTTAATCAATTCTATCAGACCGTCTGTCAACAGTTCTGTGTGTATCCCCAAACCTTTTTTATCTTTCAGATTTGCAAGTATTGCATTGGGAATACTGCCATAACCTACCTGTATTGTGTCTCTGTCCTGGACAAGTTTTGCCACATACCTTCCTATTTCTTTTGAGATCTTTGAGTCAGGATCATTTTTGTATTCTAAGAGCGGTTCATCATATGGAACAATGTAGTCAACGTCATTGATATGGATGAAACCGTGTCCATGCACCTTCGGCATGTTGCTGTTTACCTGTGTTATCACAAGCCTGCAATTTTCAATCGCAGCTTTCACAATGTCAAGGCTGATTCCAAGATTAAGGTATCCCTGCTTGTTTGGCGGGGATGTCTGGATAAGAGCAACATCCAGAGAGACAAGCTTCTTGTTGAAAATCTCCGGGATTCTGGACATGAATACAGGAGTATAATCTGCGGCTCCGGCATTGACAGCGCCTCTGGTAGGTGCACCAAGAAAAAATGAATTGTGCCTAAAATTTGTTTTTAGCCTGACATCAGCATAAGGAGCTACTCCTAAGGACCAGACATGGAATACCTCAGCATCAACGAACGATTTTGGATTGTCTTTGACAAATTTTGTAAGCGCGCCGATCAAGTATTGCGGTTCAGCACATGCAGTTGAGACAAAAATCCTTGCACCTCGGTTGATATTCTTGAAAATATTATTTTCGCTGCTGAATTTTTCAGGATATTTTGTTTTTGTCTGCAGAAGCCAATCATCTTTTTTTTTTCCCATAAGATATCACATTATTATTGTTTTTATAAACATGTAAGGCTATTTAAATCTATTTTTTTGAAGGCAGTAGATTACCAATGCAAATATGTTGCATATTTTTTTGATTTACCCGTAAAAGAAAAATTGAGTCAACGGTTATTGAAATATCAGATAATA
>JAHIYL010000043.1 GCA_018815145.1 Nanobdellota archaeon
ACAAGTCTGAAGGATAAGTATTATTTTGTGGAGATTGAACCAGAGAAGGATCCTTATATTGGTGCACCACCAAAAAACAAAAAAAAAATTCAAACAAATATACAGGCACTCAGAGATATTCGAGAAAATGTCATTTTTGGTGCTGCAGAAACTAATTATGATCTCGTTGCACAGTTAGAAAATGCAATGAAAGGGCTTGAAATTAATTCTCTTGATACAATTCTAAAAGCATTTGAAAAAGTTGACAGAGCAGAGTTCCTTCCTGATGATTTAGATATGTCAGCTAAGGCACAGAATGGTATAGATGGACTCACTCCTTATGCTCATTATGTAATTAATTTTATGGAAAGACAGACAATTCCGTCTCCAAATATATTGTTGAGAGATTTAATATATATGGATATTGCAGCTCTTAATGGTCAAAAAGATATGAAAATTCTTGAAATCGGAACAGGCAGTGGATATTATGCAAGTTTATTGGCAGAAGTCGCAGGTGAAAAAACACAAATATATACAACTGAAATACGACCAGAAATTGCAGAATTTGCACGTGGAAACATTGAACGTCAAGGTTATTTAGGAAGAGTTCACGTAAAAGATGCTAAAGAAACAGAGTTAGGGTGGTCTGATGAGGATAATAAATATGATCGAATAGTTACTACCATTGCTGCCACAGATGAAGTCCATATTGAACAGCTCTTGGATCAATTAGCAGAAGGAGGTATGCTTGAGATATCTGTTATAGCTTTAGATGATGATGCAGGAGGATTGATACCTTGGAAACCTGGAAACGAAGTACTAAATGAAGATAGAATGGTTAAATATCCCGAAAAAAAAGGTTATGCTTATACTTCATCACATTTTTTTAGAAAAACTAAACCTGAGAAGAACTCTCGGAAAAGTGATGAAAAACCTCAAATTGATTATTGGTATGAATTTAATTGTAATTTGGAGATAAAGACTGGCATTGGACCATATTTTACTACAACTCCTGATGGCAGACATACAACAAAATAGAATTTGTTTTTTTCAATTCAAGATATCGACTTCAACCTCAAACATGTCGTAAGTCGGATATTCTTCGACAACAGCGACTTTATAATCAGTTACTTTTGACTTCAATTCCATGACAATATTTGCATGCGTAAGGATCCTGAGCTTATTGTCATCTATCCCAATTAGGTTGTCAGGGATATCATACTTTTCCTGTATTTCCTTTTTTGCATTTTCCAGTCTTTTTATTATTGCTTTTTTTTTGAGTACAGATAATTCTTTTAGCTTTTTCCTGTAATCAAATCCAGGATACAGTTCTTTCAGATAAATTGCTCCTCTTATTATTGTTCCGTCTTTTGTGACTTTATCATATTCCTCTGCAATATTTTGTGCGCGGTTCTTTATCCTTGTTGTGAGCTGTATCCTATCCTTGAGTTTTGCTGTGCAAAAATGGACATTGATTGCATACTTCATCTCAAGAATGTAATCCATCAGGACTTTACCAAGCTCAGCTGAACCATGCACTGCATAGCTGATGTCATCGATTGCAGTGTATCCCTGTTCCAGTATCCTGTTGTAATTTGTGTCAGAGAACTCAAGTTCGTTCAGGTTCAGGAACTGGATCTTGTCAGCAATGAAATCAATGAGTCTTTTTGTCTCTTTCTCTTTTTTTGGGATGACCGGGATCTCAACCCCAATATTCCATTTGAATTTTGTTGCCAGTTCCAGGTTTTTCCAATGCGTTTCATCATCTAAATCAGGGTGGAATCTGATCTCATCAAGACCTGCATCACTGAATTTTTTTAGCTTATTTTCAGTTATCAGTTCCAAGGGCAGATAGATATGGATATGAAAAGCCATGCCGAATCTCCTCTTAAGAAGCCGTATGAACCTTATTGTCCTATCCAGTTTCAGAAGCGGGTCACCGCCAGTGATTCCTATGCCGTTCGAAGAACAAAGCTCGATTTCTTTAATGATGTCATCTTTGCTTCCGGTCGGCCATTCATTGATATATATGATATCATTGTTTTTCTTCTCATCTGATATAGGGCAGAAAAAACAGTCCTTTGAACATAGGCCGGTTATGAAGAATACGCTCTTTTTTCCTGCAGTGCACATCTGGCATCCCTTTGGCAGAGCGCCGATAGAGTATGAGTGGAATGGAGTCTTTTTTATTCGTGGCATAGATGAAGTGGAACAAGATATATTTTAAAAATCTATTTATGATGACTCAATTTAATGAAAAACCTAAATTTTTAAGTGTTGAGG
>JAHIYL010000044.1 GCA_018815145.1 Nanobdellota archaeon
AAAGGTTTTTCAAGGCAATATCAATTGTCCTTGGTGCAATGGTCCTGGTGGGCGTAGTAATTGTCTTATTTCTTCAGTAGATCTTCAATAGATTTGGCAAGATTTAAATACATGGATGATATTAATCATTATCAAAATGGCACGCATAAACTATGTATGTACAAAATGCAAGTACAAATTCTCAAGAAGCCAGGAGACTGCATTCAAGCTCTGCCCTTATTGTGGTGCACAAGGGTCGATTGGAGTTGACACACAGGATTCAGCATCAAGGATTCTCAATGAAGTCTCAGGCTACGACAGGATGGGCGAAGACTGAAAAATGGCATCAGAAAAAAAGAATCTGTCTGAAAGCCTAACAAGTACATTCAATATAATCGGCAACCTGATAGAAACGATAATTGAGCATACAGACGGAGAAGTAAAAAGGATTAAAAAAAAAGTGCTTCACATCTTCTTTTTAGCCGGATTTCTTCTCATATCAGTATTGTTCATGTTGATAGGCCTTGCAAAGATACTTCCTGACATAATAAATATCAGTGAGGGAGCGAGTTTCCTCATCATTGGGTCTGTCTTAGTTGTGTCGCTTTCTTTGTATTCGATGTTCCATAATCTATAGGAAAACATTAAATACTATTGCTGTTTATACTTGCTCTATGTATGTCCATAATATTAATCCTGACCTCATCAAAATCGGACCGTTTGTAATCAGATTCTATGGTATGGTCTATGCATTTGCCCTGATTCTGATATCACATATACTTTCAAAAAAAGCTGGTGAAATAAAGAATCTGACAAAAGATCGTGCTATTGATCTGGTTATTTACACCATGCTAAGTGGTATAATTGGAGCAAGGATATTTCATGTGCTCAATGAATGGAGCTATTATCAGGATAATTTAATACAGATTTTCCAGGTATGGAAAGGAGGTCTTGCGTGGTTTGGCGGTTTGCTCTTTGGAGTAGCTACGATACTTTATTATTGTAAAAAGCACAACATCTCTTCAGCAAAAATACTTGATGTTGTTGCAGTACCTGTTCCTTTTACAATTTTTCTAGGCAGGATCGCTAATTTCATAAATGGAGAGCATTGGGGATTGCCAACGACAGTACCCTGGGCAATGGTCTTTCCTTTGATTGATAACCAACCAAGGCATCCTGCTCAAATATATGAAGCAGTCACAATGCTATTGCTCTTTTTTGTGATGCTGTTTGTATCAAAAAAATCAAAAAGTAAGGCTTCAGATGGTGTTGTTGCATGGTATTTTCTGACATTCTATTCATTGTTCAGGTTCACCACAGAATTTTTCAGATACGCTGAGTTGAGGTTTATTGGATTATCAATTGCACAGTATATGGCGTTAGTAACTTTTGGAATTGGATTGTGCCTTTTGATAAGATCAAAATCAAAAAAATCAAATTTGGATAAACCAAAAAAGAGGGGGAAGAAGAAATGAGAAGACCTATGATTGCTGCTAACTGGAAGATGAACAAGACAATGGCTGAAGCAAGGAGTTTTATTGATGCATTCAGAGGATTGGTCCGGGATGTTACAGATGTAGATATTGTTTTAGCACCGCCATCCACTCTTCTCTGCAAGTTGAGGAAGGAGACAGATTCCTCAAATATAATGCTTGCGAGCCAGAATATGTTCTATGAGGACAAAGGAGCATTCACAGGAGAGATATCTGCTGATATGGTAAAGGATTTTGCAGAATATGTAATAATTGGTCATTCTGAGAGAAGGCAGTATTTTGGTGAATCAGATGATGTGATCAATAAAAAAGTGAATAAAGCTCTTGAAAAGGGCCTGAAGGTCATATTCTGCATGGGAGAGACAGATGAAGAGAGAGAAGAAGGTAGAGAAAAAGAAGTCATTGCAAAGCAGATAAAGAATGGTTTGGATGGAGTTGGTTCTTTGGACAATGTTGTTGTGGCGTATGAACCTATATGGGCAATCGGGACCGGAAAGACAGCAACTCCTGAGATAGCTCAAGAAGTGCATCTATTCATCAGGAACGAGATTAGAAAGATTTTTGGAAATGAGACTGCTGAAAAAATAAGGATACTTTATGGCGGAAGTGTTAAGCCAGGGAATGCAGCTGAACTCATGGAACAGCCTGATATTGATGGTGGTCTCGTGGGTGGTGCAAGTCTGGATGCAGAAGGATTTGCACAGATTGTTAAATTTAAAGGATAGTTGTTTTTCTTTAGTTTCTTTTGTTTTTTCTCATATGAATAGTTAAAATTCAAAATATTTATATACATGCATGCATGTATGCATACATCATGACAAAAGTAATTTCATTATCAGACGATGCGTATGAGCTCCTGAAGAGCCTGAAAGAAGAAGGGGAATCCTTTTCTGATGTTGTTAGAAAGACAATTAAAAAAAATTCTCTTGCTGATTGCGGAGGACTTCTTAAGGAAGATTCAAAAGAATGGGGTAAAATATCAAAAGAACTATTGGAAGAAAGAAGAAAATCAAAACCAAGAGTTCTTAAGGAATTCTGACAAAATGTACTGCCTCGATACTAATATTATCATAGAACATTTAAGGGATAATAGATTGATCAAGGAAAAAATTATTGCTTTGACCAAGTATGGAGCAGATTTTTCAATAACTCCAATAACAATATGTGAACTTTACAAAGGAGCGTATAAGTCAAAAAATATTGAACACAATATCAAGCAGGTTAAAACAACTGTGGCGACCATGAAAATTATTGAATTCAATGAAAATGCATATCTTGCATATGGGAAAATACACAAAGAGTTGATGTCAAAAGGAACCATGACATCTGAGATGGATCTGTTGATTGGCTGCCTTGCATATTCTTTCAATGCGACACTTGTGACTCAAAATAAGAAGCATTTTGAGAACATCCAAGGATTGAAAGTTGAAGAATGGTAAGGAGAAACAGAAAATATAATAATTCAGATTTCTAAGGTACAGATATATATATCTTGTGCAAAGAACCATACATATATTTGTGTGTTGAAGGACATGTTTCCGGTTTTCCGGCTTGAAAATCTTCCACAGCACCTGTACCCGGTGCATTCAATGTGCAGATCTTGAGATTCCAGATATATGTCCCTGGTTTTGATCCTTTGGTGACCTGGAACAGGAGAGGAATTTTCTTGTTTGCTTTAACCTCAACATTATATGGTGGGGAATCAAGATGCGCGACCCAATTCTCCTGAGTCCATGCCAGTGTGTTGTAACAGGAGGATCCAAAGCAGATTTCACCAATGCTGGTTCCTTCAGAATCAATAGCCTTTGCCAGATAAAGATGATATATGAATTCATCGGTTGTTGGCAGATCATTATATATCCCCAGCCCAAAAACCACATTATTGTCAACCCGGACTTCTGCCTTATTCTTTGAAAGGCACACATAATTCCCTTCATTGAGGCAGCTCTCAAGTGCAATATCGTCGACTTTCGGCATTCCTGTCTCAACAGCACTATCGCTGACTTTTAAGAGGCGGGACGCAAAGATCAGTCCAAAACCTAAGAGCACAATTGAGAATATCAGCATGACGATAAAATTGATGCTCAGTTCCATGGCTTTTTTTTTCATCATCAAAAAAAATGAAATAATACTATTTAACTATCTCATATTCCTTGATCAGGAGGGCCATCAGTATTATCAATATGACTGCTCCGCCAAAGAGATACGAAAGGCTGTTTATCAGCATAGCGTTGCCGGTTATCAGTGTGTAGAAACCAAGAGTCATGATGATTGTTCCAAGCCAAAGGAATTTGTCCAGGACAAGCTTCATAATCTCAAATTCTTCGTGTTGAGTAAGTCTTTTTTTCATTTTTGCCCCTCCTTACTTGACATTGACATAGAACTCGCCTCTTTCATATTCTGCACCACCTTCTGAAACAATGATAGTATATTTGCAAGTCCCTTTATCATTGGCATCAGTCTTTATATAGACCGGAAAAACTTCAGCTTCACCAGCATCAATTTTTTGTTCTCCTCCAATAAGGCTGACCTGATCTTCTGTCATGCAGACGGAACCGGATCCTACTTGATATCCAGCATTGCTTGATCCTGCACCTGCTGCAGCTTGAAGAGCCATCGTGAATAATGAGGAGGCACCTGCAGCTGCAACTTCTTCATTTATGGCAACGTATATGACTTCTTCAGAACTTTGTTTCATCTCGATATCATATTTGTTAAGGACAACTTTTTCACCGGAATCCTGGATCCTCTGGATCATATCCTTTTTTACTTCAGCTGAGACGTCTCCAAAGTTCTTTGAGACATTTGAAAACATGTTTTTCATGAACCCAAGGCCCAATCCAAGCATAGTGATGGCCAATATCAGGACGACAATCGCATTGATGGAAAGGCTTAAAGAAGATTTTTTCCTTGAAAATAATTTCATATTTGCACCTCTTTTCAATTTAATGTATATTTTAATAAACAAATACACGACATATTCCTATTTAAATCTTTCGAATTAGAAAACCGACTTATAAAAACTTTTTTAAATACACTTTTTTTTCAGAGTATTAGTGAATTTATGCGTTGGTGGTCTAATGGCTATGACTCTGGCCTTCCATTATTCGCGGAGTGAATTTTACTTTGCGAAACGAAGTGAGCCGGGTATCGGGGTTCAAATCCCCGCCGACGCAGTTTTTTTCAACAAGGAGGAGGGACTCGAACTTTGTTCGTCTGCCCCGCCGACGCATTCATATTTTTTTAAAAAAGTAATTTTGTAGGTATAATATTTATATACCTCTAAATATTCTCTATTAATAATGTTTAAACAAAAAAGAATAGTTAATGGAAACGAATACTTTTACTTAGACCATAGTTTTAGAATTGGGAAAACAGTAAAAAAAATGTCTATTTATTTACATCAAGATTTAACACTTTCTTCATTTGATCAAATTAATCAGAAACAAATCAGTAAGATTGCTCGTTTAAGGGCACAGTATATAAAAGAAAATCAGGAAATTTCACCTTTTTTTAGGATGGGTAATCAAATTGAAAAAATTGAATATATCAAAGCTAAGTTTCAAGTGATTTACAATTTGGTTGAGGACAAAGAATCTATAGATAACAAATTCATAAGAACATTTCTTGTAGATAACATGGTTATGGAACATAGTACAATAGACTATGAAACTGCAGAAGCTATTGACACTAACGGAAAAATAAAAAATAAAAATGTTATAGAACAGGATATTTCTCTTTATAAAAATATAAAAGAAGCGTATAATATGCTTAACAAAAAATGGGTTAGAAACCCAAAAAATATTAAGGATTTACATAAAATAATTTACAAGGATCTTTTTGTTTTTGCAGGAAAATTCAGAACTACATATGCCTCATTTGGACCTTTGTCAAATAGAGCAAAAACTTCAAAACCAGAAAATATTTTGACAGATATGAAAAAATCCATTTCTACTTACCATTCATCCAAAAAAGAAGTGTATGAATTTGATAGGATAATAAGATTTCACATAGACTATCAAGGAGTGCATGGCTTCAAAGATGGTAATAGCAGACTTGGAAGACTAATTATGATGGATCAATTGCTTAAAGCAGGTTATCCTGCAATCCTTTTTAAACCAACACAATCAAAATCCTATCGGACATCACTTGTAAAGGCAATTAATGACAAAAATTACACCGCTTTTCTTAAATTAAGCTATAATAGTTATAAAAAAACCTTCATAGAATTTTGGTTACCTGAAATTGAAAAAAATCTTAGTAAAATCTTAAAAAAGTAATTTTGTAGGTATAATTAATTTTGTATTTATTGACGATAAATAACCAATATTAAATTATATTCAATAAAAAACCTTTTAAAAAAGTAATTTTGTAGTGTTGATGATAGGTTTTATCCAGTTTTAAGATATATATTCAATCTTTTCACAAATTTTATTAAGTCGTCTTATTTAACATCTCACCATATGAAAGAGCAAAAACAGGAATCTGTAAAAGAGACTATCATGGTGCTGTGTGCTCATAATGATGATCAGATAATAGGTGTGGGAGGGACGATTGCAAAATATGCAAAGCATGGAAAAAGAATTGTCACGGTCATATTTTCCTATGGAGAGGGTAGCCATCCTCATCTTAAAAAAGAGGTAATTATCAAGACCAGAGTCAAAGAGTCACGCAGTGCAGACAAGATATTATGCGGAGATAATGGAAGTACTTATTATCTCGGGCTTACTGAAGGAAAGTTCAGGCAGCAGATTGATGATAAAGACATCGGCACAAAAATTGCAAAATTGATCGAGGAACACAATCCTTCAAAGATATTTACCCATTCTATTGATGATCCCCACAGAGACCATAAGGTGGTCTACAGGTTTGTCATGGACCTGATAAAAAAAATTAAATACAAAGGCGATGTCTATGCCTTCAATGTCTGGAATCTTTTTATCAATATAAGGATGAGAAACAAACCTCGGCTCGTTGTTGATATCACTGAAACATTCAGGATTAAGATAGATGCTCTTGAAAGGCATAAGAGCCAGTTCATCCAGGCAAAGCTTCCTCTTACCTGGAGCATGTATGCAAGGGCGATACTCCAGGGATTGATATACAAAAAAAAATATGCAGAGGTATTTTTCAAGATAAGATGAAAAAGCTCCTGATTGCAACTGACTCATTTTTGCCAAGATTGGATGGTGCCACCAGCTTTCTTAAAGAGATAATTCCAAGGCTTGAGAAAGAATATGAGATCACTGTACTATGTCCTGATCTTGGTGATATCAAAGAGAAATTTGATGTCAAATTTGTCAGGTTCAGGCCGTCTAAGTTTCATGCTGAAGATGTAATTCTCGCTGTTCCGGATTTTTCCCTGATAAGGACAGAAGTGAAAAAGGCTGATATCGTCTGGGTACAGGGTTTTGGAACCATCGGTACATTTGTGTTCTTTTCCGCAAGAAAGAGAAATAAAAAAATAGCTTTGATAACACATCTGATCGAGTGGGAAATTGCACCAAAGGGCATAAAGAATAAGTTAATGTCTTCACCTGTGAACCTCCTTGTTAAATTCATAATGATTAGGATCTATAACCAGGCAAAGGTAATAATGGTGCCTTCTCTTGAGATAATGGAGCTTTTGACACTTCTTGGCATCAGGACCCCAAAGCGGATTGTGAAGATGGGAATTGATACAAATAAATTTTCACAACCGCATAATAAGGCAGCCTCTAAAAAAAGAATTGGATTTTCTGAAAAAGATTTTATCATAGGGTATATAGGAAGGCTGGCATATGTCAAGGACCTGAAGACGATATTCTGGGCTTTCAGGAGGCTTCAGAAAAAATATTCTAATGTAAAACTTTTGATTGTTGGTGGGGGCAGAGAAGAGTTGATCAATTTTTTCTCAAATAAGGAAGGGATAACACTGACAGGTGCAAAAGATAATGTCGTACCATATTACCAAGCTCTTGATGTCCATGTGCTGGCAAGCCTCTATGAAACAGCAAACCTTTCTACAATGGAAGCAATGTCGTGTTCCCTGCCTGTTATTGCTACCAGAGTAGGATATATAAGAGAGTATATAAAAAATGGAAAAAATGGGTATATTTTCCAAAAAAAAGATTCTTATGCACTTTATAAGAAACTTAATCTTCTCTATAATGATTCAAAAAAAAGGGAAGAGATGGGACAACAAGCAAGAAAGACAGTTGTACAAAAATTTTCCTGGGAAAAGACAGTGGATGAGATAAAAGGTGTCTTTGAGGAGCTTTAGGCAATACCTGCAACCTGATTCAACAATTGTGTTATTCTTCTGAAATGCTTTTCCAGTTCAATATTTGAGATATGGACAGCCTTCTCGTTTCCGAGTATTATCTCAATCTCATGTGAAAGGGTATCCAGAAATGTGAAATAGTCCTTCAGTTCTTTTTTTGACAATTGGCCGGTCTTGAGCTTTGATTCAATCTCATCAAGGCTCCTAAGATAATATTTCGGCATGTGGTATTCCTTATGGCCTGCATTCTTCAGCATCTCACCAAAGGGTGCATGAAAAAAACCGCTTTCATGGCCGCCGCCACCCTGGCCTCCTCCTTCGCCTCCTCCTCCGCCTGACATAGTGAAATTGATATTCTGCAGATATATAAATGTTTTCAGAAAGAAGAGAGATTGTAGTTGAGGATTATGAAAAAAATAACAACAACAAGGACACAGACGGACTAAAGTCCTACTCGGCATTCGCCTCGCCTGGTCATTGTTGTTATTTTTTTCTTTTTTAATATTTTCTGTTTTTTTTTGTATGTCGTTATTCTAAAGTGGTAAAAATAGCGAAAGATTTATAAATAGTAAAGCACTTTATCCCTGTATTTTATAGAGGACAGTATATGAACCGGAAAAAGCAGAATAAATTAGGGAATATGTGGGAGAAGAACAAGAAAGTAGTTTTGTTATTGGTATTTTTGTTTCTCGTCTTTTTGATTCCTTCATTAAGGAGGTTTTTTGGCATACCCTTCCTGATTGCTCTGGGAATACTGTCTATGGTATATATACAATTCATCCCTTACTGTGGGCTTGAATTCATCTTTTTTCCTGTGGTCATTGTCTCTATAGCCTATAATCCTTTGCTTGGTGTCTTTGTAGGTTTTGTTGCTTACATAGTTGGGATGGGTATGGCCGGCCAATTGACTGCATATTCTATTGTGACTCTGGCTGGCCAGGTCATGGTAGCATATATGGCACCTCTTATGTATTTTCATTGGGGTATGCCTATTGTAATTTTGGGTGTTGTCCTTAAAATAATGAACCTGATTGTGATGAGCATCGGATGGATATTACTGGGATTCAATCCATTTGAGGCCATGATCACAAATGTTGTGAATATCCTTCTTAATTATATCTTCTTTTCACTCTTCGGAGCGTTGTTTTTGAATCTCTTGATGGTGGTGTAGAAGGGATGGGAGGCGACAAAAATATAAGATTTGATGCATTCAATTTAAGTAATGTCAATGCTCAAACCTGGTTTTTCCTAACACTAGTGCACTGACAATTTAATTATGAAACATTTATATACTTATTCATTTTCTTGATAGTTATGACAAAAACTATCAAATTAACGCAAGAAGAGATAACCTATCTCAATGAATTTGTTGGCAAAGGCAAAAAAAG
>JAHIYL010000045.1 GCA_018815145.1 Nanobdellota archaeon
CCCTTCAATCCCATGTTGATGACATGCACTGGCAATATCAGAACTCTTTTTTTCAAAATCCTCTCTAATCAAATCTGTTAGCAATACCTCACGATAGGACCCTACAAGTTTTGCTAAAATATGATCATTTATCATTTTATGTTCCGTTAGTAAGATTGTATACATCTTTGGCTACTTCAATAATTTCTGATGGCACGCCCATAACTTCAGCTACCCGAATTCCTGAACTTTTTCCTATACCTTCCTTAACCTTATACCTTTCTTTTTTATCTGAAAAATAGTCAACAAATAAAGGTCTGTACCCAACTCTTGAGGGTTCGTCCAGTTTTTCAAGATAATCATATATCCCAGAGAAATGTGTTGTATAGAGAACCTGAACACCTCTTCTCTCAAAATATTTAATCAAACCTATTAGCAGAGGGATTGCCTCTTCTTCACTTGTGCCTTTAAATGGTTCATCCAATATTACGACACCGCCTGTTGGCTCACCCGCTTCAATATATTGCTCTATACCTTGTCTTATCCTCAAAACTTCATTTTGAAATGAACTCAGTTTTTCTGAATGTGTGGCTGTTGTGAGCATGGTGTACATGAAATTGAAATGTCCCATCTCTGCATATTCTGCAGGAACATACCCAAGCTGCTCTTTGAAATAAATCTGCGAACCGACTGCCTGAAGAAACTGTGTTTTTCCACCACCGTTGGTGCCTGATAATATATTGATTAGTCTTGTCGGATCCAAATCAATGTCAACAGAAGTAACTTTGCTTTCTTCCTGTGTTTCAGATTCAGTTGGTCTCTTATCTTTAAATTCTCTTTCAAGTCTTGTATTTCTTGCTTCAAGTACATTTACACTAGTTGCTTCTGAACTGTCAATGACCTTTGTCCAGCTTTCTTCATCTATTGTCCTTCCAATTGTTGCATAGAAATTAATGCCTAAAACTGCTCTATATAACTCGGTTATCTCATCTTGATAATCAAAACACAGATTATTCCAGTCTTTCCAGTCTTCAAATGTGAATGCATCATCATTTTCCATCCCTTTAATCTTTCCTTCATCAAGTAGTCGAAAATCTTCAATAAACTCATTTAATTCCTCATAAGCTCTTGACTCAAAGAACCTATCAATAACTTGGGACTCAGGTTCACAAGCAGATAATCCATATGTCCTGGCAATTTGCACTATGTCCCTTATAGTTGCAAAATAAGATGGTAAAGGGTTGGATGCCACATTGAACACAAAATTTTTATGGTCCTGCATGTCTCCCGGATGATGAATAAGTTCCTTAAACATACGGTCTTCTTTTCCTTCAACCCTAAGGATCATATTTTCTATTCCTTTTGTTCTTCTTCTGTTTGAATAGAATATGCTTTCAAAATTTGTGAGCTTTTGTAGCTGCTCTCCGATTAGTGAGTATAATTTACTTGAGTTCTCTGTTTCTGTTTTTGCTAGTGCGTCAATTGTCCTAATCCTATTTGCTCTTTGTTCTTCTGTTAATTCTGCTGTCAAATAAGCTGCAATGGTTTCACTTTTTCCCAAATAAGAATATTGGCTCAAAAATGATGTTGCATTACCTAAATTTCCTTTGTAATCAATTATTCCAAGTTCTTCAATATCAGTTTCTGACAATGGTTTGAAGGCTGCGTTGTATGTATTGGAAATTTTTGGTCTTCCGTTTGCATGAATGGATTCCAGTTCTGCTTGTTCCTGGACCATCTTGGCAATCTCAATTATTTCAGGACTGAGAGAGAATTCCTCAGCTACTGTAATCCCATAGCTTCTTCCAATTCCCGGTATCAGCTTATGCGTCTCTCTGTCCATTGTATAGACACCGGCATGAATCCCCTGGCTATTTAGAATATCCTGGTGAGCTCCAACTGAATTAAAATGAGTAGAATATGCAAAATATATGCCCCTGCTTTCCATATATTTCATAAGACCTATCAATAAAGGTACACCGTCAATTGTATCTGTTCCTTTAAAAGGCTCATCAAAAATAACCAATGCCTTCTCACCTGGAATGAGATCTTTTTCAAGCGAATTGAGCATATCAATGAGCCTTTTGATCTCATTTTGGAACGCACTTGCAGATTCACCATGGACAGATGCATCAACACTGTATTCAATAGTATAAAGAGGTGTTGTATACATACTGTCAGCAAAGACTTTCATACCTTTGTGTGCAAGAATTGCATTATTAGCAATCATCTCAAGGAGATGTGTCTTTCCACCACCATTTGCTCCTGTTATTGCAATAGAATTCTGTTTATTAGAGAAATACACGTCATTTGGAATTACTACTGTGAGTGGGTCTTCTTTGCTCAATACCAACGGCAAGTTTCTTCCTTGATTGATCTTAAGGCTGTCATAGCGTAGACCAATCCTTGGATTAGTTAAAGGAACATGCAATGTTTCATATGATCTTGCAAGAGTGAGAGCCCATTCAAAATCCCTCATTGCAGTTCGTAAGCTGTTAACATCATTAAGGTATTTTAAGGTTATCTTGCGCATTGCTTCAAGAAATGTTGGTGGATCTTTTACTTCTTCACCATCAGCTATTTTCCTATTGATCCACTCTTGATATTCTTTTTCTCTTCCCGGACGCAGTTTATTTCGTACAGGAAGGACTTTAGGACCATTTTTCAATAAATCTATCTCATTTTTTATTCTATCTCTTTCATCTTCATCTACTTCAGTTTTTAATTTCTTTCTTAGTCTACGTATCTCTTCAGATGCTTCTTTTGAATAATCAAAAGCTTTATGACCTCTCATCATTTCATGCATCATCATTTCATCAACAAAATGAGAACTCTTGCCATAATGCCTTCCTGATGCCAAATCAATCAATTCTGTCATTTCAGAATAAGCCGGACTTTCAATAAAACCTCTTACCTTGTCTGCAATGGATGCAAAATATTGAGATTTTGAAGCCATACTTCTTGCTGTCTTTTCTAGCCACTCTATGCCTTCAGGCATTTTTTCAATATTATACTCAATAGCTGAGCACTTATTCCATTTTGGTCCATAATCATAAAAAAAATAGTCAAAAATATTTATAGGGTC
>JAHIYL010000046.1 GCA_018815145.1 Nanobdellota archaeon
AAATCTATTGTCAATAAGGCTTCCAATGATATGTTATCTTTTCATTCTTGGTTTTATATATCATCAAAAAGGATTGGCTGACGAAAAATTTCAGAATGAAAATCACCTGAAGAAGTGAACAGGATTCTTGATTATTCTTTTTGTGTATGGTTCCAGGACCGTCTTATTGAATTTTTTTACATAGGCTTTGTTTATGCCGGGACAAATTCCTTTCAAAGAGCATTTTTTGCACACAGGCAGATGTGCCTTATTATAATAAATCCTGGCACACTGCACCATCTCGCAAAGATAGGCATAAAGGCTTCTTTTCCCGTATTTGGGTGCCATCCTGGAATGAAGCAGAAAACCCGAAGCCAATCCTGCGCTAAGATGAAAATAACCCATGCGAAAAATCATGAATAGGATCGGATCCCACTCTTCTTTCTCGTAAATTTTCTGCCACATTGTCCTGACATTTTTTTCATGCCCTTTCATAAGACAGAAAGGCAGGAATCTCACATTGATCTGCTGAAAATCTTTTTCATACTTATCAAGTGCGTCTGAGATTGATTTTCCAATCGGCTTATAATCCTCTACAGTGACATCATCTTCTCTGTATTTGATTGTCTCTTCTGCCGGATTAAAAACAAGAAGATTTATTGCTCTTGGTCCATATTTTTTGAGAAGACCAAAATAATTATCCAAATCCTTGAAATTCAGATTGCTTATGACAGTATTAATCCTGAAACCAAACTTCAATTTTTTCATATTGTCCATGGCTTTCAATAGTTTTTCATAGCTTCCTGGAACTCTAGTCAGATAATCATGCAGTCCATTACTTGAACCATGCAGGGAAAATAAAGTGTCTGTCAAGCCTGCGTCCAATAATTCTTTGCAATAATCATAATTTGCCATCATTAAGCCATTTGTGATCACACATATATCAGCAAAACCAATTTTTTTTGCATATCTAATTACTTCAGGAAGATCTTTTCTTATGGTCGGTTCACAGCCTGAAAAATCAACTGCTGTCTTTCCAAATTTTCTTGCAAACCCCAGCCTCTTTTTAATCTGGTGCGTGGTCAAATCTTTAACTGTCCCTTTTTCCAGCGATTCCCTATAATAGCAGAAAATGCATCTCTCATTGCATGAAAAACCAACATGAAGAACAAACCGCCTTGTTATTTTGGGAATCATCAAACCAAACAAAAGCGGAATTTTATTTATATTGGTTTTGGAAATTTACCATTAAAGAAAGAATTATGAAAGAATCCTGCAAAAAAACAACATATTTAAATAAAACCTGGTTTATCAGATATGTGTCCTGAAATCTATGCAAGACAAAGGTGTTTCAAGGAGCTCAATTTTTACACAACGGGCTGTGCCCAACATAAAATCTAGGCTTTAAAGAACCCTTTGTGCAATATGATTTTCAGGCGATTTTTGATTCTTTACCAACATATCCCTTCATATCTTTTTGGCCTCTTTCTGTCAAAGACATTCTTTCCATCTATTACTATTTTGTTCTTATAGTCCACATCCTTGAACTGAGGCCATTCAGTCAGTATCAGGATAATTTCTGACTCCTTAACAACTGCGTCAGCATTCTTCATATATTTTAGGTGTGGAAATATTTTTTTAACCTGTCTCATTGCCTTTGGATCATAGATACATAGTGTGGCTTCTTCCATCAACAGTTCCTTTATGGTGTTCAGAGCCGGGCTTTCCCTGATGTCATCTGTCCATTCCTTAAATGTCAGACCAAGGACACCGACCTTCTTCCCTTTCAATGGACCATACTTATCCAATAATTCCATCATCTTTAACGGCTGCTCCCGGTTCACATCCAAGACAGAACGAAGAAGCCGCGCATTGTATCCTTGCTCTGTTGCCTTATAGATTATTGCATTGACATCTTTGGGAAAACAAGAACCGCCAAAACCTATACCTGATCTCAGGAAATGCGGCGAGATCCTGTGGTCCATTGATATTCCTTTTGAGACAGTATTTGTGTCGATTCCCAATTTTTTGCAGATGTTCCCCATCTCATTGATAAAAGAGATCTTTGTAGCCAAAAAAGCATTGCTTGCGTATTTGATCATCTCTGCCTCCTTGAAGCTGGCGGTCAAAATAGGGCATTTGAATGACCGATATACCTCTTTGATTGAGTTGATGGACTTTTTATCGCTGCTTCCGAGTATTATCCTGTCCGGACTGAAAAAATCCTTCAGAGCCAGCCCTTCTCTTAAGAACTCAGGATTCATGATTACTCCAAAGCCTTCTCCAAATTTCTTTTTTGAATATTTTTCAAGTACCGGTATGACAACTTCTTCAATTGTTCCCGGGACAATGGTTGATTTGACAACAATCGTAAACCATCTGTCAGTTTTCTGAATGGTCTTTCCCACGTCTTCACAGACTTTCCTGAGCTGTTCTATTGACATAGAACCTTCTTTTTTTGATGGTGTACCAACGCATACAAAAAGGACATCTGATTTTTTGACTGCTGCTGCAAGGTTGGTTGTTGCTGTCAGATGATCTGGCACAACTTCTTCCAAGAGCTCCTTTAGCCCGTCCTCATAAATAGGAGGTGTCTTATTGTTTATCAACCCTACCTTATCTTCATCTAAATCAACTCCAGAAACAGCAAAACCAAGCTTTGCAAGTCCTGCTGCCTGACACATCCCTACATAACCAAGACCTATAACACAAACTTTCATTTTATCACCTTGTCTTTCTAATTTGATTTTGACTTATTAATTTTTTGTAATTGAATATGTGAATAATCATTAGATATTTTAATATCTTACCTTTATCCTACTTAATCCGACACATTTATATATCTTCTATTTTTTGTACTTTTTATGAGAAAAAAAATATCGATTACAATCAATGAAAAGACTCTTTCTGAAATTGACAACATAATTGATAATATCTATATACGGAACAGATCACAAGCAATAGAACTCTTGGTGAACAATGCGCTTGGCGAAAATAAGGTTGCTGTGATTCTTTGTGGTGGTCCTGAAAATATCTTGAAGATTGGAAAAGAAAACTTTCGGCCAACTGCAAAGATAGGAAACACATCTGTCATTGAGATGGCTCTCAAAAAACTGAGGGAGGACGGATTCAAGACGATCTTTTTTATTGCACGGCACAATGTAATTACTGAAATATTCAAAACTGTCCAGAATGGATCAAAATTTGGTGTGACACTTGAATATGTGGAAGAATATGAATCTTCAGGCACTGCAGAGTCTCTCCGTCTTCTCAGAGGAAAACTAAAGACAAGCTTCCTGGTTGTGTACGGAGACATCATATTCAACAAAATAAATATTGAAGAATTATGGAATACTCATCTGAAGAAAAAGGGATTGGCTTCATTGATGCTCACAACAACCGCAAACCCCAGCAAAAAAGGAGTTGTGAAAATTGAAGGATCAAACATCCTGGAGTTTCTTCAAAAACCAAGAGGCAGCGACATATACTTAGGGTTTTCAAGCATCTTTGTAGCAACCCCTGAATTATTTGAGTATTCCGGAAAAAGCCTGGAAGATGATGTCTTTCCCCTATTAGCAAAAAAAGGGCTGCTTTCAGGACACATGTCTGCAAACAAGGAATTACATATCCACAGTCAGGACGACATATTGAAAGCTAAAAAAGAGATTATTGAACTCTCTAAGCAGTGAACCATTGTCCCAGTCCTTGCTGGATTTCTTTTTCCCTTCCAAGCACAGAATCTATTCTCTTTTGAGTCATGTCCAGTGTCTGCCGGATATATGGAGGGACATTGAATTTCTCAGCCAGGCTCAATGATGGCTCCATATACTTGATTATTGATCCTTTTGATATGGTAAAAATCAATTTCCCTCTACAATCCGTGCATCTTCCTGCAAGCGGTGGCCGCCGATATTTGGCATTGCATTTTACACAGCGAAATTGTTGGATAGAATATTTTCTCAGATTTCCTTTTATGTCCCTGATAAAATGTTTATTTATGACCAGGCTTGCAACCCCTGCTGCGTCAACAGCACATATCTTTACTGCAAGCTCCATCTGCCCAGTTAATTTTTCCTGCATGCTTGGAAGCGTCTTATAAGAAGAACATAATGTGCCAGAATTCATGTCTTTTGTCTCGTGGGTATATCTCATTCCTTCATATTGCTTGTATGTTCCAAGATAATCATCTATCTGAAAGACTTTGACATCCCAAGGGTTTTTGTATTGCTCTGCTGCCGCATAAAATTCCAAAGGATAGCTGTCAACAATGTCAAGGCCATGCACCTCATCATCTACTTCTCCCGGAATCAGGATTGAAGTCAAGACCAGCGGAGCATCCATTGTCCTTGATCCTCTCTTGTCCGGAAGAAATGATCTTGAGAAATTCAGAAGACCATCCATCAGAAGTATGACACATGCCTCATCTCCGTCACAGTTCCGTCTCATGGCTGCATGGAATAATGGGTGGGTGTACATCCCCTGCGTCTTTGAAAAACCAATTATTCTCCCTATTGTGCCCGCTGATGTGTGCGGTGCAAGCCCCATAACCAGATGGCCTATCAGATCTTTTTTGGATTTTAGACAATAATATGGTGATAAATCATATAGCTTTATCAGGAGTTCATCAATAAAGTTTGCAATGCGAAAAAGCACATCGCTTGACAATTCATCAGGGGAATCTATACAATCCGGAAGAATTATATCCTGAGGAAAAATCTCAAGCATCTGATCAGTATTTGTAAGCTCTTTTCCAAAGAGATCTTTTTCATACCCTAATTCCTTTAATCTTAACACTGATGTCCCTATCTCTTGGGGAGTAAAGTGTGTAACAGGCATCTCAATCATGTCATACCGGGTGGTCCCGTCTTTGTTGACATAGATGCTGTGCTTTGCTCTCAGTATGCCTTTTATCAGATGCTCTGGGGTATGGTCCTTATTGCTGGTGCCCTTGACACCTTTTATCAGATCAGGATATATTTTTGTCTTGAGTTTAGACAATGCTTTTACAAAATAATGATTGATATTTATCTGCTGGTTCCTAAATGAATGTGCCCGGTGCTTTTGGCCTGTTTCCTGGTTTACTTTTTCGCACTTTTTGTTGCTTACCGTCTTGCAGCCCTCACAATACCATCTTCTTTCTGTCTTAGCACCACATTCTTCACAAACGGACAATATAGTCTCTTTCTTGCATTTTTGACAATAACACACAGGGAAATTACCGCTAACTTTGCCCCCGACCAACGCTGCCTGAAAAGACCTTAATCTGCCGCCTTCTTCTCCAACAGGAAACAGGACATGGGGGCTGCCTTTTAGTTTTCTCATCTTTGCCTTTTCCGGTCGCCCCATCCTTGCACCTATGAATGTTCCGCATTTGTCTTTGATCTTAAGTGAGAAGGTTGAATCTAATACAACCAGTGCGTTTTTGGCACCGGTTTCCTTTGTCTGGAATTTATCTTTGTTTTCAATAAAAAAATAATTGAGCACTTCTGCGTGGCTTTTTTCAATAACTACAAATTCCTTGTTCACAAATAAATGTGGTATTCCAGATCTCTCCAATGCCTGCTTTCCTTGTTCCTGATATTCCAAAATGATCTTGCTTAGTTTTCCCTCTTCTTTTTGGAGTCTTGCTCTTTGGAACCATGAAATCAGAATAAACAGCTCTTTTTCTGACAGAATCTTCCAATAATATATGAAATCCGGGTGGAGCGGCACATTTAGCTTAATTGATATCTCCTTAGCCAACCTAAATGATATTTTTGAACCAATAGGTTCTTTAAACAATATTTCAAGGTGCTCTTCTCTTACACTCAATAACTCTGCCAGTTTGTCTATTGCCAAGGAACCAAATAGATCAATCACTGCCTTTTCAACATCTTTGATCCACCACTCAGAACAATACCCCGGAGGTATAAGCCTGTGTCCGTTTTCAGAAAAATCACCATAATTAAAAAGTATGTCTCCCATAAAAAGTATCTGCTCTACTTCCTCTGCGTGGATTTTTGCCATTTTTTCTGAAGTAAGCTGCAGCACAGTCTTATCTTTGAGTTTTACAATTGGCCCATCAATTGATTCGCAGGGCACAATTGCAGCGGCCTTTCCTGGCCTTTCTATTTTTAATTGCGTGCCTGTTGCAATGTATCCTTGAAGAACCACCATTGTTGCCGGATGTATTGCCGCCGCTGCCAACCCCGTATGTCGGGTCCTACCATATCTTAACCTAAACCCCCCGTCTCTCATAGGATATGTTAATATCGGTCTTCCTGCAACAAGATCTTTTATAAAAGTATAATTGGGTGATATTTTTTCTGTGTTAGCACCGGGTTTCTTGCTCTTTGCCTTAATTTTCTTTTGGATCTGAAGGAACTCTTCCAAAAAACCCCATTCCAGATTAAAGGATTTCCCCCATTTATTTACTTGTTTGAAAACTTTGGGCGCCTTTTGAGCCAAACCCTCTGCCAATACCAAACAGAGCCCTCCCCTCAGCCGGTTTGTGTGTATCCTTGGTAAATCCTTGTAATTAGAGACTTCTTTTTCTTCGGTCGGGTCTCCGTTTATCTCTACGGCCAGATTTTTCACAAGAAAAACAATCTCTTCTTCAGAAGGCAGATATTGTAAATTGGTAACCCGCTCATGGTAATCTCTTACTTCTGTAACAAATCTTTTTACTTCCTTTTCTGTTGGATCATATCTATCATAACCCATCTTCAGCCGTACATAATCTGCCAATATCAAAGATACTGCTTCAGCTGTACCTCCTGCTGCCCTGATTGGGCCTGCAAACAGAATTGAAACAAATTCTTTGTTATCTTGCCTTTTTTTAATCTGTAATTCAATAAAGCCCTCAAGAGGTGCTGAAATCACTCCCAGAGTGATATATGCAAGACCAACCCTCACTCCTGTCTCCATGGCCTTGAGCTTGTTCTCAAATTTACAGAATTTTTGGAATGCAACCTCTTCTGCAATCTTAAGGGCCACCCTCCAGTCCAAAGAGCCATATTCTTTTTCAAGCTTGTCAATTCTTTTTGCAACACCACTATTCAGAATCTGTGGGGCCGCCGCGCTAATCAGCCCCTCAACTCTCTCTGAAATGCCTTTTGCAACAGGGATATCAATTTTCTCTTCTGGATCATATCCTTTTTGCCTTGCTTGCTGCCCCAGCTTATATGCCTGCCTAAGCTGTTCATCCAATCTATCAAAATACTCTTGCATATGGGGCGACGCATTCATTTTTTCTTCTCTTTATCATAGAAATTCAGGATTTTGCCTTTCCTTGTCTGTAAATTCACCAAAATTGCTCTGCCTGGCTGAGGGATCAGCCCAACTTTTTCTTGATATTTCGTCTGAGATATCCAACAAGAAGCATTTATCAGTGAAATTGAACGGTGGTTCTTGAAAGTTGTCCTGTGCACGTGGCCAGTCACAAAAAAATCTGGTGTTGTCTTTATTAGGAGAGGATCTTCATCATAAACAGGTACATAAAGTGTCGACCCGTGAGTGGGTGCCAAATGTCTCCTTTTCAAAAGATATTTCATTATCAAATCTGTTCTCTCCAAGCCCCCTTTGTGTCGTATAGATTCAACAGAATCTGCAAAATATGTAAAAGAATAACCGTGATAAAGAAGCACATCAAAACCCGGAAATGTTCCCCTTGCTCCAATATTGACAAGGGAAGGGTTAGAAAGCATTGTAACATTTTCTTTTGTATATAGGTCTTGACAATATTCTTCATATATTGCTGGTTGTGGTTCGGCAATCCTGACTGCATCGTGGTTTCCGGGGCAAATAAAAATTTGACTGGTCTTTGGAAACTGATCAAGCAATTCCGTGAATCTGTCATACTGCAGATAGATGTCTCTTATTGTCAATTCTTCTTCCTGAGATGGAAAGATTCCAACCCCATCGACAATGTCTCCTACAATGAACACATATTTTATCTTCTTTGATATTTCCTCGTTTCCCTGCTCTCCATTTACCCATTTGAGCAGTGCTTTGAATTCTTGTTCCAAAAAAGAGGTTGACCCAAGGTGTATATCACCTAAAAAGAGAGCATATTCTTCTACAGGTGATTTTTTTAACTCTTTGCTCAGAGGCACGTCTGGCCAGATTATTTCGTTTACAAATATAATTTTTTTGTCAAATCCAATGATTCCTGTAAATCCCAATATTTCGTCCAGGCTAATCTCCTTTGCCTCTGCAAAGGTCTCTTTTGTTTTTCTGTCCTCTCCTTTATAGTCAGGAGAAGCGCCTTTAACCAACAGATTGATTGTACCGGTCAGGTCCTCGATAGTAAATATCAGGTTGTTGTTTTTTGTCAGCGTCTTTTTCCGTACCATTCCTGCTATACTGACTCTTTCTTTTGGCTGCATATTATTAATTCGTGAAATGGTGGTGGGGCTTTCAAATTCAGAGTGTGTCCGCAAAATCTGAAGAATTGAATTGAATCGTTTTCTGTAGTGTTGAACAAATTCCTTGACCGTGTTCCTGCTCGATAGGTCTTTGTGATTAACAAGAATTTCAAAAGCCGGTTCGTTTTCCTTACCTTCTTTGTTTTTAATTTTTGGATTCCTGTTCTCTGCTGTTCCTTGGTTCGAAGAAGATTCTGTTTTGTTTCCTTTCTGTTTGCCTACGGCCAAAAACCCGGTCACGTTTTCCTCTAAAGCACCCACACCAAGTATCAGTCCCTTGCTTAAATACATAGAAATCTGTCTGGATTTTGTTGGTGTGTCTGTCATTTTTGCAACAACTAAAAATCTAAATCCCTAGTTCTTGTTGAAGGAGCTTTTTTATTTTTGTCAACATTGAAGTTGAAAACGCCAAGGAAATTTCTTTTGTCCTCCCATATCTTCCTTTTGAAATAACCTGAGAATTTATAATTCCAAACATGTCTAGTTCTGCTAAGATGTCTGATATGCGTCTTTGTGTAAGTGGACGCAGATTTAGATTGCCACATATGTTTTTGTATTTCTCATAAATCTCTCCGGTATGAATTTTTTTTCTTTTCACTTCAAAAATCTCAACAATACAATAAAGGGCGGCCTGTGATTGTTTGGGCTGGGTTTTGATAACATCAATTACTCTGTCTTTTTCAATTTTTTCTTCTGCCTCATCAAGATCTGTTATATCGACAACCTTTTTCTTTTTTCTCTCTGCCACCTCTCCGGCAACCCGAAGAAGCTCAATTGCTCTTCGTGCATCTCCGTGCTCTCTTGCCGCATACGCTGCACATTTTTCTATAACTCCTTCTTTGATGACGTCTTTTTTGAATGCTGTGGTGCACCTTTCCTTTAGAATGTCCTGTATCTGCAAAGCATTGTAGGGAGGAAATACGACCTCTTCTTCATTAAGTGAAGATTTTACTCTTGGATCAATTCCGTCAGTAAAAACCAGGCTATTACTTATGCCGACGATTGTAATTTGAGATTCCTTCAGGTCTGAATTTATTCGGGTAAGGTTGTATATAATCTCGTCGCCTGCCTTTTTAATCAGCTGATCAATCTCATCAAGGACGATGAGGAGCATACAGGGGTTGTTTTCAAGTATCTTATAAAAGATATTATAAACTTCATCTGTTGGAAGACCGGTGGGCGGCACCTCTTTTCCCATCTCTCTTATGAGCTGAGCAATTAGCCGGTACTCTGTGTCTGCAATCCTCTTAAGCTTGCAGTTAAGATAAATTATCTGTATTGCTGTCTTTTTTTCTTCTGCAACTTTTAAAATTTGTTGTGTAACATATTTCATAACCAGTGTTTTTCCTGTGCCTGTTTTTCCATACATAAATAGGTTTGATGGTTTATCATACTTTAAAAGCGGCGCCAAAATTCCTGCAACCTGATCAATTTCTTTGTCTCTGTGCGAAATTTCTTGGGGAGTATAAGAAGTACTTAATGCTTTTTTGTTTTGGAACAGGGTATCTTCAGTCAAATAGTCTTTAAAAAATCCAACCAGGTTATTATTTGCCATTGTTTTCCAGAAGAAATGAGGGTTTATAAAGATTTATATTCTATTTGTTTTGTCCTTCCCCCCCTTTCATTTCCTATGGAAGTATATATATATGATATATGATTAATA
>JAHIYL010000047.1 GCA_018815145.1 Nanobdellota archaeon
AAAACATATATAGGTATATAAAATATTTATTAGAGGAGAAAATTTTCAAAGTACGTCGATGGATTTAAATATAAGTACATATTTTAGACAGTGAAGATGGGTGGGGTATTAGAAGAGAAGATAGCTACTGCTAGAGCAAGGGTAGCTGGTTATCAATTGGCTGAGAACCTACCTGTTGAACTAAGAACACAGCCAATGTTTGGTACTGCAGATACTTTGGATGCTGTTGTCACCTCTTTTGAACAAGGTTTTTTTCAGCAATTAACTGCAGAATCAGAACCCCATTTTAAACCTGAGGATCTGATCTGGTGGTACTCTGCTCAACCAATTGATGCTACTGATTTTGAATTTCCAGGTGCTCCATGGGATGATGTTGTTATGATACATCCTTTTAACAGCCAAGTGGAGATACTACATACCTTGGAGTACCATGATGCACCTATTCCATATCTTTATGATAACAACTACATTGCCTTTATTTCAGACTTTGTATGTCCCCTCTCTATGCTTGCTTCAGATGTAATTTCTCTTTCTTTCGAAGGACTAACTGTTGGTACAGGAGTTGAATTATACTTAACAGTCGCATCTGAATTAGAATTGATTTACGAAGGTTGGAATCCAACAGTACATATACTAGCAGATAAGGAAGATGAATTGATCAAATTATTGCAGGATAAAGTAGCATTTCCTGAACTTCATGAAGTAATGAATTTCTATGATGTCACAGATGCTGATAAACAGCTAATGTTTGATAACATTATTGAGGGTAAGGGACACAACAAATCATTTTCAATTAATGAAGGTAAAAAAATAATGCAGCGACTTATTCTGCATCTAAGAATCCTGTCTCTGATGTCAGGAAAATATTTTGAAGAAACACTTGATGATGGTTCTGTGAAAAGATACTATGATCTTACAGGTAATGGAAATCCTTTAAGTGCTGATGTTGAACCCTATGTCTTGTTTCTATATGCTCATGATGCACTGCATAAAGATCCAGATATAATGGATGGTTTTATTGATCCCGATGGAGATGGTTTAAGCATGAAATTTCCGGATTATCAGAGTAGGAATGATTTGTTTGTCAATGTACCATATAGCAGGGAACAGCGTTTGGACGCAGGTTATCGTGTTTTGCAGAGTATTCCTGGAATTACTGATCAAAATTTGGATGATTATAATTTTTATATGGCAGCTGAAGAAGAAAAAAAAGCACATGGCAAGACAGAGTTGTATAAAGCTCTTAATGGTATACATGACAAACAATACCAAAAAGCAGTAAAACATCTAGGTCAAGGTGATTCAATTGATTATACTGAATTTGGCCAACCAACCACATCTCCGTCTACTTATTGCAGGAGATTCATACCAAATGACAATATAGTGTCTCCAAAATATTTTGCAGAACTAAGACAAAAAATTGTAAACACTCCTTCTCCTGTACAAGATTCCACAAGAACCTTAATTGAAAAATATGGTCGACAATTAGCTGAATTGGACTAATTAAATATATTAATTTCTATACCTTTATACAATTTTATATACCAAATATGGATAAAACAATAACATTTTTTCTAATTTTCTCGTACATAAATAGATAGATTCATATACTTATTACTACCAAATAGTTGTAAATATGTCAAAAATTGAAGATTTAAAAAAAGCCTATGATGGCCATGCAGATCATACTTCATGTATATATATTCCATCTGATGATTTTTCATTTAGGATGAATCTAAAAAAAAATGTAGAGAAGACTCTAATCTTCTGGAAACCTGTCAAAGCGTAGCTGATCCTGGATTGCTTGTCGTAAGGAGTGATTACCATTTTATGCATAAGGAGAAATCAAAAAATAAAAATAAATGTCCTTCCTTGGATGTAAAACTAGATGGATTATGGGAAGGATTCGATGTAGATGTAGTATCCGAAATTACTGATCGTGATCAACGCTACTTTGGTCCCTATGGTAAAACTCGTTATAACGACTACTTTCCATTTGGAGACTCGCAGCAGAGGTATGGATTAGTCCAAAATGATAGAGGGCTGCTTGGAGTTCACCTAGAAACGCACGCTGTTGGTAAGGTGTTAAAAAAAGGAGATATGGAGCTTATTGAATGTGAGTATCTACAAATTGGAGATATGGTGCCTATAGAAGGTGAGTATCATGTATCTGTTGCAGTAACAGGCCATAATCCAACTGATGTATTAAAGGCGCAAAATAATGCATGGGTACAACTTATTAAAAATAATCCTGATTTTGACTTCGAACAAGTAAAGTATTGCAGAGAATATCAAGAAGAAGTATTGATAAATGCTGAATCAGTAGAGAAAGAAACCTCAATGTTAAATGCTGTTTATCTGGCCCATATGGCTGGTCTAGCTGATTACGCAGTTCAATTGGCAGGTTTAAAGCAAAGTGATCATCCAAAAAATGAAATTGATGAGAACGAATTGGAAGCTTTTCTTGAATATTTTGCTGAGCAAAGAGCAGAGATAAGAGAACCTATACAAGAAAGATTAAAAGAAATGGAAAATTCTGAAGATGAATAAATAATCTAAAAAAATTCATCCAGTCCAGTCTGAATTTTTTTTCTGACTGGCTGCATATCCTCAACCTTCTGCTCAACAAACTCCTGATTATCATCTAATACAGGAACACCATACACACCATCATAACCAGGAACAACCCGTATCTTCTGCTCCCTGTTTGCGATTATTGCAGAGACCAGCTTTTCATCAACAACCCTTGCCAAATCCTGTGCAGGCGTCTCAAGCAGTATCTTCATCTCATTCCCAAATGCATCCTGCAGAGAATTATAGATGCTCCATTGTTTTTTTGTTGCAATGCCCACCTTATGCACACCTGTGATAAGGTCAGACAGAGGTATCAGTTTCCTGTAAGGGACAGCATCTTTCGGCCTATAACCAATAGATCTATCTGCAAGCTCCTCAACACGGTGGTCCACTCCTATTGTCAATTCTTTTTTGCACATAGGACAGATGCTGTTGATCTTCATGCTCTCTTTTGGCGAGAGAGTGATATTGCAGCTCCTGTGTCCGTCAAAATGGTATTTGCCGTATGCCGGATCAACCTCAATGGTCTCTGCCAGCCCTTCCCTTGTCTTTAACGCATTCAGGATATTTCCATAATTCAATTCTTTGAAATCAAAGACAGTCGCTTCTCTTCCGAGCCTCCAAGGCCAAAAGCTGTGAAGATCTGAAAAACTGACCAAAGAATATTTATCAAGAGAGGATACTCTCCAGTTCATCTCAGGATCTGATGACAGGCCTGTCTCGACTGCATGTATATGCTTTGACTGATCCTTGAAACATTCTTCGACCGAATCAAAACCGGATTTTGAACCCAGCATTGCAAACCATGGTGTCCAGATGTGTGCTGGTATGACTTCGATATCATCATCTATCTCCTTTATCATCTCAGTGAATTCAGGGCAGGGGATGCCAAATATCGGCCTGCCATCATAATCAATCCTCCCTCTTTTGAGAAGTGCCTCTGTTATCTGCTCAACAACATCAAAGTTTTTTGCAAAAATGACATTATGTACTTTCCTGCCTTTTCCATTGTCTGAATAGATCAAAGATAATTCTGATGAAAGTACAAATGGAAATCCTGATTTGGTCCGAAGAATACCAGTCTCATCCTCTGTAAGATTGTTTTTCAGCTCTTTATTCCATTCCGGGTGCTGAAAGTCTCCTGTCCCGAGCAGATCAACACCTTTTATCCTGGCATATTTCTCCAGATTCTTGATATCAAGAGATGTCGAGCATGCACGCGAGTATTTGGAATGGATGTGCAGGTCTGAGATATGGCGCATTATGTATTAACAGATTAAATCCAACTTTAAAAAACTTTTTGAACCTATTAATTTTCATATGGATTATGAGTATAAAATTCATCCAATACCAACCAAAATATCACTACCAGGTATACAATCTCATAAAATCCATTCTAGACAGTGAATACGCACACGTTATCTGCGCTGGCAAGTACGGTGACCTTGACAAAATTGAAGAGAACTACATCAAAGATGGTGGCATTTTCTGGCTTGCATTGGACAATAATACAGTTATTGGCACAATCGCCCTTAGAAATTATGGTCTCTCTAGAGGACTTGTCAAGCGCATGTATGTGAAAAAAGAATACAGAAGGCAAGGGATTGGAAAAAGACTGATGAAAACACTGTTGGATTTTGCAAGAAAGAACAATTACACAAAACTTTACCTTGGCACAACAGAAGACATGGAAGATGCCATAAGATTCTATTCTAAGATGGGTTTTAAGAAAATCAAGTCACTTCCCAAAGATATCCCTGAATGCAGGGGCACTGTTTTTTTTGAGTATTCAATTTAATTAAGGTTTTTTCTCTATTTTGCCAAATTTGTCACACTAATATATCTTTGTCAATAATGCTTTTTAAAAATAAGGCCCTACTTACATATACAATTGATTATTGATAGGTGATTATATTATGGCTGATAAAAAAACTGAGGACAAAGAAACTGATAAGCAAAAAGAAATTGTTCCCGAGCCGGTTCCGCAGGCTCCTGCAATGAGCAAAGAAGCTCAGCTGGCATTTGACAAGATAAAGAAAAAGGTGGACCTGTTCCAAAAAGAGCTCGTATCAAAATTTGACAAATATGTGATGGGAATCTCACTTCTTCCGGCACAAAAGACAATGGCTGGAGGCGGTCTGGGGATACAGCCAAAATCTGTGAACCCGCAGCACCAGGGTGCACATAGCAAAGATGACATAAATCTTCTGGTGCTTGTTGATGATTCTGACAGCAAGAAGATGAGCAAATATGAGCTATTGAACAAGCTGAGTGCAATCATAATTAAGATCGGAAAAGATATCGATCCTGCAATCAAGCCGCAGACACTCATAATAAGCGAGCTCTGGCAGAACTGCTATGATGCAAAATATGACCTATTGAATGTTATTGCACAGGGATTGCCTGTATATGATAAGGGAATGGTATCTGCTATCAAGATATCAGAACTGCATAAGCAGATGGTTCTGAAAAAATTTGAGAAATACATCGTGACATATGTGCTTGCAGGTTCACTAGTCCAGGGAAAGGCAAGACCGGATTCTGATATTGATGTATTCATTGTCATTGATGATACAGATGTCAAGAAGATGACAAGAGCTGAACTCAAAGATAAGCTACGGGCAATAATAATCGGCATGGGTATTGAAGCGGGCGAGATGACAGGAATCAGGAATAAATTGAATATCCAGGTATACATACTGACTGATTTCTGGGACAATATCAAAGAAGCAAATCCGATCATCTTCACTTTCCTTCGAGATGGAATCCCATTCTATGACAGAGGAATATTCATGCCATGGAAACAGCTTCTCAAGATGGGAAGAGTAAAGCCAAGCCAGGAAGCGATCGACATATTCATGCATTCAGGCGACCAGATGCTTCAGAGGATCAATGTCAAGATGAAGACCATAGGAATGGATGATATTTTCTATGCACTGCTCACACCGAGCCAGGCAGCCCTCATGCTATATGGCTATCCGCCGCCTACACCCAAAGAGACACCTGAGATGTTAAGGCAGGTCTTCATAAAAAAAGAGAAGCTGCTTGAAGAAGAGTATGTCAAGATGCTGGAAAAGGTAATCGAGACAAGAAAAGGTCTGGAGCACGGGACTATCCAGGAAGTCACTGGTAAGGAAATCGATGAATTGATGGATTTTGCTCACAAGTTCCTCAAGAGGATCAAGAAGCTCTTTAAGCAGATTGATAAGATAAAAGAAGAGAATTCTGTTTTACATATCTATGAGAATGCATTGACAGTAGTAAGGGATGTCCTGAAGATCGAGGGTGAAGATGAAGCAAAGACAAAGGACATTGAAAAAATTGTGGAGGATAGGCTCGTGCATACCGGAAAGGTTCCGCAAAAATATGCCAGGATATTGAACCACATCATCAAGGCAAAAGAAGACTTTGATTCAGGAAAACTTACAAAAGCAGATATCCACAATGCACAGAAAAATTCAAAGGAATTGATAAAATTCTTCATTGAGTACATCCAGAGGAAGCGGGGACGCGAGCTTGAAAAGACAAAGATCCGTGTCAAACATGGAAAGAAATTCGGAGAAGTTACCCTGCTTGGTACAGAAGCATTCATCATCCATGACATTGATAATGAAGATAAAGATATATCCAGGGCCACGATTGATAAGGACGGAAAGCTGATTGATTACAAAAAATCTTCTCTCTAAGAATTTGAAAAGGCCATCGCAAAACTTACCATACCTGCAAAGGTCTTTATCAAGCAACCTATTTTCGAGGATCTGAAGAACATCTTTGGGAAGGATGTCGAGATATTGATTAACTATTAACACGTCCAGCTAAGCGAAAGTAATAAGCTTACGCTGTACATGTTTTTGCGAGCTTTTTATTAAAAAGCTCTTGGGAAGGACGTAGAGATACTGATAAATTATTTGGAGACTTTTTTTTGATTTTTTTGTTGTATTTTATTATTTAATTGCACTCTTATATATTTCGTCAATATAACTGTTTGTAGCTGGAGGTTCAAATGCCCTTTGCATAGGTCTTTCCATCTTTAGTATTTCATCCAATTCCTCAATATCTCTGGTTCCTGCATAAACCATCCTAACATTGCCTATTCCTGAATGACAGGTTACAAGTTTTTTATTTCCTTCAATCCACTCATTGAGATACTTGGAATCACTGTCGATTTCAAAGCCTAGCTTGTAATAGAATTTGACTTGCGATTCAGTATTTCCATCGTGGCTGCAAGTATGCCCTTCAGTTATTCCAATAGACTTGTGATAAGAATCAACATGTTTATGTTCGCACCGGGCATCTAGGAAAATTATGACATCGTCAAGATTATTTCCTTCCAGTTCTTCAGCCTTTAGTATATCCCTAACCATCTGTGTGATCATCCTGCCACCTACACTGTTTCTCTCATATTTTTCTCTTGTAAAAACCTTAGATATCTGATACTCAATTCTGTTATAATCAGAATCTGCAGCAACAAGATTTTTGTGGAGATTTGCACCTGAAATAACATTCAAACCAGCTGTTCTGGCATAATTCTTCAGGTTTATCTAACACTGCATCTGATATCAAATGATTCATTTGAAGCTCAAGATGACTTGCTTCAATATATTTTTCTATCAAGGAGAACGCATACTCAGGTAATGGAGGCAAACATCTAATCTTAGATATTGTATTCAAGCCTTCAAGCATGTGTATGCTGTACCAAAAATCCTTTAATTTATCATCATCTTTTGTATTCGAACCTCTATAAAATGGGCCTATCTCTTGGTTTACGATTGGCCAATACTAGCTAGTGGCTGGTATATAATGTTCTGAAATCTCATCCATGTTAATTTTTGCCTCATTAGGCGTAGGACCTATTCAAGTCTAAACATTTTATATATAAATGTATTCTAAAGAATTAGCAATGCTCTACTTACATTGATTTCATATCCTCAATTAGCCATACTTTTTCCTAAGGTTATCAAGCACTCCGATAAGATCAAAAGACTTGAGCATGTCAATGCCTGTCTCTTCCTTATAGAATTCTGAGAGATTCACCTTCCTGCTGTGCTCTATCCTAAGTAATAGCTTCTCTGTATCATATCCTCTTTTAGCCAGCCGGATACGGCCTTCTTTCTCAAGCTTCTCTATCAACTCGGATTTTTTTCTGGCAAGCATCTTTGATGCGATATTAAAATAAAATGCCTGGCCATATCTCTGTTCAAGAATTGTAAATAACCCTTTTCCTGATTCAACAAAAGGCCAGTCTTTCTCCTCAACCGGACACAGGCGGTTATTCACTATCAATATTTTATCTGTTTCTCCTGTCAGCATTGATGCAGTCTTGTGGAGGCAGGGAAACTGTCGGCATATCCAGGGCCTATCAGGATATATTGTACATCTGTCGGTCTCATGGAAGGGGCATTCTCCTTTGTCAAATGAATAATTCAGAATGATTGCCTGGTCATTCTTCAGGTCAAAATTCATGCTGGTAGGAACGATTTTCCTGTTTGAACCGATTTCTGCCAGCTTTTTTTTCAGTGCCTCTGCCTCCCAATCATAGAGCGTCATGAACCTTTGGTTCATCACAAATTTTTTTTCTGCACCAAAGAACGCGCCTTCAAAGGTCCTGCTGTTTTCACTCACAAATTTTTTGCAGCAATTGCCGCAGTTGCTGCACACGAATTTTTTTGCTGTCATCTTACTCATATTAAAAATATTGTACTTCTTTGCCCTTTGCAGTTCCGATTATCCTGCCATCCTCAAAAATAACTTTTCCGTTCACAATTGTCATCACCGGCCAGCCTTTCAGCACCCTGCCTTCAAAAGGGCTCCATCTGCTCTTTGTAAACAATTCATCTTTTTTGACCTCTTTTTCCAGGTCCATGTCAACTATAACAATGTCAGCATCATAGCCAATCTTAAGTTCTCCTTTGTTTTTTATTGAAAAAATTTTGGCAGGATTTTTGGAAGTCAGTTCAACAAGCTTTTCCATTGCTAAATGTCCATTGTTGACTTCATTCAAGAGCATTGGCAGGAATGTGTCCAGATGCGGAAGCCCTGATGGGGCTTCAAGGAATGGCTGTGATTTTTCCTCAAGCGTATGCGGAGCATGGTCAGTTGAAAGCATGTCAATGGAGCCATTCCTGACACCTCTCCAGAGTGCTTTTTTGTCTTCAATAGACCTTACCGGCGGATTCATCTTTGCCAGTGCTCCCTTATTCTCCAGGTCCTCCCTGGTCAGGAACAGATAGCTCGGTGTGGTGTCGCAAGTCATATCCAATCCTTTTTTTTTTGCATCTTCAACAAGTGCAAGTGCCTCTTTTGTGGATAGGTGCGTGATATTTATCCTTGTATCATATTTCTCAGCCATGTCAATGCAGAACCTTACTGCTGCTGCTTCAGATTCATTTGGCCTTGCATCAGAATGAACAAGAGGATCAGTACGGCCTTTATGAAGTTCTTTGTGTTCCCTGTTGATCCCTGCATCTTCAGCATGTATAGAGACAATCTTCTTTGTTCCTGCCAATATCTCAAAAGCTTTTTCCTGGAGTTCTCTGGATTGCAGGCTCAAATCACCGGTAGTGACATCCATTATTAGCTTATAACCACAGACAAAGCTCTTTACTTCTTCAAGTTCATCCAGGTTGTTCTCTGAGATCCCAAAGAAAAGCCCGAAATTCACGATTGATTGTTCAGATGCAATCTTCCTCTTATTTTCCAGTGCTTTTCCTGAGACTGTAAGTTCAGAATTGTTGACCATATCAAAGACAGTTGTCACCCCGCCATGGGCAGCTGCCATAGAACCGGTCATCCAGTCTTCCTTATATGCCTGCTCCATATCACGCATATGGACGTGCACATCGATTATACCGGGAATGACTAACTTTCCTGAAGCATTGATTATCCTTCCGGCCTGATGCGCCTGAACAGAAATATCCTTGATCAAACCATCATCAACAAATATGTTTTTTTCAATGAATTTTCCATCAACCAGAATTTTTGCATTTGTTATCAGTAATGACATAGCCAGGTAAAATTGATTTTATTATAAAAAGTTTGTTGAAAATGCCCCGGTGAATCCATAGATTCATCAGACAGCCATCAAACCATAGAAAAAATTGCCCAGCAGGGAATAGAATATGAACCAGAAAACAAAGTCAGAGACCATGCTGATGTTCTTGTGAAGCGAACCAAAATCCCTGAATAACAATAGATTGATGACATACAATGAAACCAGCCTGAATACAAGCACTATCTTTCCTGCAGTCACAACAGGCAGGAATCGAAGATAATCAATAATGAACACCTGCAGAAAGAGCGTCAGGCTGACAAGGATCTTGAAATGAGTGAATTTACCTGAAAAAGGCATTGTGACAAGATGCACAACAGCAAGGATGATTCCTGCAGAGGTATCGTATGCAAAAGTGCACATGAAAACTGCAAAATCTGTTATCTTGATGGGATTGAAAAATTCCCATTGTGTCTTCAGATATGTCAGCAGCAGGTCGATCGCAATAAAAAAAATCAGGAAGAACATCCTTTTATACCTGAAAAAAAAGACCAGACCAAGGAACAGAAGAAAAACTATTCTTATATTTATTTTAGAAAGATCCTTCTTGAAATTGAAAGTTGTCTTCTTTTTCTTGATTTTTCTTTTCATCGGTAGAAAGGAAATGGTTTTTTTAATAAAAATATATTGCTGACATACGGATGTCTCCTCCAAATCCAAAATATACTAAACCTTAAGAATTTTTTCGAATTCTAAGGTTGGTATATATCGTTCACAAATAGTTGTGAACCAATATATTTAATAACTCCCTCGTCTCCTCAATCAAATATGGGGGCGCATATTGAACTTACAAATATATCTAAATCCTTTGGAAGGAACAGAATCCTTTCAAGGCTAAATCTTACAATCAATAAAGGAGAAATCTATGGACTCATAGGGCCTTCCGGGTGCGGGAAATCAACCCTGATGAAGATTCTTCTCGGCATCTATGAACCGGATTCAGGCAAAATATCCATCAATGACAGAGATTATACAGAGAATATCGCTAAGATAAGAAATTTTGTCGGTTTCACAACCCAGGAGAATTCATTCTATGGAAAGCTTACTGTGTATGAGAACATGAGGTATTATGCTAACCTTTATTCACTGAAAAGAAAGAAGATGAGGGATCATCTTGAAACCATATTAAGGGATGTTGAGCTTTTCAGTGCCAGAAAGACTTTGGCAGACAATATATCAGGGGGGATGAAACGAAGGCTTGATTTTGCAATCTCCCTGATACATGATCCGGACATTCTCGTCCTTGATGAGCCTACAACAGGCCTTGATCCTCTACTTGTTGCCCAGTTCTGGCAGGTTGTCAGAAAAGTCCAGGAACGGGGCAAGACTGTACTTGTTAGCTCCCACATCTTTTCTGAGATCGAAGAATCATGCACTAAAGTAGGTATCATGAACAAAGGAACAATAGTACACGAGATTGATATGACTAAAAATACAAAGACCGGGAAATCAAAAAGACCTGCAAAACTGTACCCTATCTTCAAGAGGTATATTGAAAAATGATCAGATGGATGATGAAGCTGTATTTTGAGCTGTATAAGAATTTTAAGCTCATATTCAGAAACATATCTTCAATCGCTCTCCTCATACTCGGCCCGCTCACACTCATCCTACTTATTGGATTTGCATTTTCAGGGGATTCAGTACATGGGATCCAGATAGGTGTTAAGACAGATGATTTTAAGGCGCTCAGTCCTATCATCTCAAATTTTACTGGCATCGGAGAAGTGATAGAATATGAATATATTGAACCCTGCATCTCAGATATGCAGCATGAGAAGACTCACATATGCCTTGAGTTTTCAGATGAATTCATGAAATATCAGGATGATGAGACCATTCCCTCTGGCCAGATCCTGTTCTATTACGACAATTCAAGAAAAAAGATATCAACGGCAATAGTTAACCAGATCTCAGAATTCATGGGCCTGACATCAGAAGAGATAAGCATTGAATCTGCAAAGACAATCTTCCAGAACATTGAGACCCTTGTTGTATTCTTAGGTGATAGGTCAAGTGATATTGATACCTTGGTACAGGAAAGCTATTCACTGCAGTATGACCTGATTGAAAGGAAGAAAAAGCTGATTGAATTTCGAAGCGAGTTTCTTCCAAAGTATTATTCCATAAAAAGGATTCAGGCAAGGATAAACAATTTATCATCATCGCTAAATGAATCATATAGTGCACTCAATTCAGAGATAATACTGCTGGATTCTGAACTGACACAGATATCTGATTTACTAACAAATTCTGTGCCCAGCATTGCACTACCTAAATATTATATCTATGAACAAAATGATACCTATCAGCTCACAGCGAATCTCTCACAAATATATGCTCTTGAAACACAATACAATCTCACAAGCATCCCATATTTTAATCTTACAAATTACACTCTTGTCAATCCATCCTACTTGATTGTCAATAACAAGACAGATAATATTACAGTGGACTTGTCATCAATTACACCTGAGCAGTATAAAATTCTTGCAGTCTCATCAGCATTGTCACGTATTGATTCACTTCACACAATAATCTATGATTTTTCAGGAACTGCTGGCGAACTCTTCAACAGATACAATGAGATAAATTCAGAGTTTGATTCTATGGTTGTCCTGCTGGATGAATTCAAGGACATGCTTGATGATGAGATAGATTCAATTGATATATATCTCATCAAGATAGATTCTGCTGTAGCAAATATCCTTGAACTCAACCAGACCCTTAACCAGAACCTTGTGAAGCTATCAAGGCTCAATCCCAGCCTTGCAGAAAAACTGATAAAGCCTATTGTGCAGTCGCTTGAACCCATTTTGTCCGGCCTGCGTGACATAGAACTCGTCTTTCCAACTCTGATCTCTCTGGTCATCGTCTTCATATCAATGCTCTTTGCAAATATAGTGACTCTCTCTGAGCTGAATTCCAAAGCATATCTAAGGAATCTGATAGCACCGGTCAGTCCGATCCTCTTCACATTCGGCTTATTGTTCACAAATCTCTTTGTGATAATGTTTCAGGTGATCGTTCTGCTATTTGTAGGACAATACAGATTCCATATCCGGGTTTTCAATAATTTTGGAGAGATCCTTCTTGTGTGTGCACTGCTCTCATTTATATTCATATTCCTGGGAATGATTGTTGCATATCTTTTCAAGAGCGAACAGACAAGCATACTTGTGGCGACATTCTCTGCAATCTCATTTTTCCTTTTCAGTGATATAATAGCGCCTCTTGAATCAATGCCGCCGCTGGCAACTCAAATCGCGTCAATGAATCCATTTGTGCTCTCGCAAGGCATATTTAAGAAGATAATCCTCTATGAAATACCGATTGGCCTTATGCCGGAAGAGATGGGCGCATTGGTAGTTTATTTTGTTTTAGGATTGATTTTATTGACAGTGGTATCAGTGATGAGCAATAAGAAGAAAGCATGATTGATTCTTTGAATAACGCAGGACAGAAGGGCATTTGACTGCGTGTAATTTATTTTTTACTTGCTTTATTGAATAACGGTAAATATAAAGGGTTTAAATCATCTGCACTAAGATATTTGGTGAGATTATGAGGTGTTTTTATAACTATTGCTTCTCCTTTTTGTCTAACTACAAGATTACTATTTTTATAACACTCATAGAGTGCATCAATAAGTATTGGTTCGTATTTATTCAATTCTTTATGTACTGCATCAGAAAAAATAATTTTAGTTAGGATTTCTTTGTTTAGTCTGTGAGTATGTATAAATCTTTCAATTATTTTGGAAATAATGACAAGAGTACCTTTACCATAATTAAGGAGTACTTCATCTGATAAATCTTCAAACATAAAGTATATATTTGCTGCAAAAGATGATTCTTCTCTTTTGTATATTTCAATTTCGAAATGCGGTAAATTGCCTTTATGTGTTTTTGAATCACTTTCCCTATCTTTCCCAATACCTAATTTGAATTTAATCAAATGGCCTTCTTTTGTATCTGCTTGTCTAATTTTTAAATTTACAGCAAAGATGTCATCTTCAATATCTTGAGACAAAACTATTCTAAATGTGAAGGGTCCTTCTTCAATAATATTATCTTTGTCAGGAAAATATTGTTCAAGCTCTGCTATATCAATCAAGAAAACACACCTATTCCAGATTTAAAATCACTTAATTTTTCCATTATATCTTCTTCAAATGTTTTATCTGGAAGATTTAATATTTGTAATTCTTCATTCCATAAATAATAATCTTCAAATCTTCCTTTATGTCTAAATTGATGATCAATGGACTTTTGAATAGCAGATTCTAATAAATTGAAATATACTTTATACTGTATCATAAGATTTTGCATATTATCAAATATTTCAAGAGATATTTCTTTAAGAAATTCTTGAACGGAAACTTTTCTTCCAGTTTCAGATCTTATTGTTTCAATCTTAATATCGAATCTGAAATTAGGTGAATTATTATATTCGTTATAAGAAAATAATATATTATAAAACTCTGTGGAATTTTTAGTAATATCTTTCATTTCTAATTTATGTATTGCCTTTCTTCTTTCAAATTTTTGTAATTCAATAGTATTATCCATCTTATGTGCAACGTGATTTCTTAGTCTAATCAAATAATTAATATAATCTTCATAGCTTTTGCTACCTTTAAGAGTCCTCATTCTATTTTTTGTTCCTAAAGTTACCGTAATACTTGATTTTACATTATCCAATTCAGTTTTCATTTTGGTTTTGGCATTATTATAATTACATTCAT
>JAHIYL010000048.1 GCA_018815145.1 Nanobdellota archaeon
ATCTATTCATTCAGGAAAGTAGGGGAATCAAATAGGGCACAAGTAGGCTACAAAGCATCATCTATAGGAAAAATCTTGCAGAGCGGCCTCAGGACATCACCTGGTTTTGTAATTGCTGCGGATGTCTTTTCTGAATTAATGAAGATCGATTCATTAGGGACAAAAATTAAAAGCCATTTGGATAGGATAGATCCAGATTTTTCAAATGTAAAAGAAATAAGCAATACGATAAATCTAATGATATCAAATGTCCCGCTGCCTGATAATATTTCTGAAGAGATAACTGAATCATATCATTCACTAGGGTTTGATCCAATAAAAAATGATGCTTCATCACTCCTGAAGACATGTGATGTGTATGTTGCAGTAAGACCAAGTCCCATCGATGACGAATCATTAGGATTTACTGTTGGTATATCGACATTATTGAATGTGAAGGGAAAGGATCGGCTGATTTCATCCATAAAAAAAATATACGCATCTTTTTTCAGTCCGGAAATCATCATTGCACGTAAAAATAAAAGACTGGGGTTTGATGAAGGTGTTGCCATCATAATCCAGAAAATGATCAATTCAGATAAATCAGGAACATCCTATTCAGTGAATATTGAGACAGAGAATCCAAATGAAATAATGATAAAAGCATGTTTTGGATTGGGAGAAGCAATTGTCTCTAAAAATGTCTATCCGGACGTATACCTGGTAGATAAGACTGATCTGAAAGTAAAAGCAATGAAGATTTCTGACAAAGAATATGAATTCATCCTTGATAGGGATCGGGAAGAGACAGTCAAACATTATCTGAATGAAAAAAGCAAAAGCCAGGTTCTTGATGACAAGGAAATTATTGAAATTGCACGGCTGACCAAAAGGATGAGTAATACGCTGTCCAGAGAACAAAAGATGGAATGGGCCATATCCAAAGAGAATTTCTATATACTTCAATCAAAGAATCTGGATGAATTCACTGCCGGAGACAAAGATGAAACCATTCCTGCACCAAAAGAAAGAGTTGAAATTGAAATAATTGAATCAGAGGAAGAAGTCACGCCTGATATAATTGACATAGACGATAATTATGATATTGATGAAGATCTTAAAGCACTTGAAGAGATGGAAAATGATGAGACTTCCCTTAAAGAACAACTTGAAGAAGAGCTTCTTGAACTTGACGAAGATGCAAAAGCACCCAAAGAAACAAATTATGAAGCAGCAAATCATGATGACAGCAATGCAGATGAAATCAAAGGACCAGAAAGCTCAAAAACTATTTTTGCAGATGAAAGCATCAGTCAAAATCAAGGAGAAAATTCCGACAGTGAAATGGATATTGATTTTCTATCGGATGATATGATGGATGGGCCTCACGAAAATCAGATAGAAGATGAGATTAACATATCCAACCCTGAAGAAAACACTGAATTAGCAGAAGACTTGGAAGATACAGAAAGAGAAGAAGATCTTGTTCATGCAGAAGAAGAAAAATTCATTCTCAGTTCAATGCTGGAAGACAAAGAAAAAAACAAGACCATGCCTTCTGAAAAATTTAATTTCAATAAAGAACCAAATCAGATACTTGAACAGGCATTTTTTAATGCAGGTAATACAATCGTTGCCTGCGATATGGCAATAATTGCAAAATTAAAAAAAAAAATATCATGAGATGTTTGAGGAGGAATCAAGATCATTCTCCATATTAGTCGAAAAATTAGAGGATTACATTGGCGAAGATATTGAGAAAATCGTAAGGATTCATGAGCTGAAAACAGATTTTCTTGAAGGACTGATTGAACCATTGCCTGAAAATGTCATGATGGCACTCTCTACTGCCAAAAAATTCATAGAAAAAAAATAGCAGATGTAATTCTTATTTTTTCAGGACAAATATATTTTTTGAAAGGCTTTTATGGAGATATACTGAAAATTCATTCTTGATACTCCATCCTGACCTGCCAATCAACGCCTTACCTGGAAAAAAATCAGGGAAACCTATCACCATCTGATCAGCAATTTTTTTTGCTGAGACCAGGAATTCCAAATACAAGCTATCAAGATCATGAGCAACAGAACTCTTTCCATAAGGAAGATCTGTGACAATTATGTCTGTCTTGCCATGATACTTCCTGGCATCTTCAAGATCAAGCTTAAAATTATTGATCCCATAATGCAGAAGATTATTTCTGCATCTATCCAGCATCTTTTCAATAATATCAAGGCCAAGAACATCATAGCCCATCAATCCGGCTTCAATCAGTATGCCTCCTGAACCGCAAAAAGGATCCAGTAAAATCCCTGACTTTACTCCAGAAAGGTTAATCATTGCCCTGGCAAGCTTTGGATTCATTGATGTAGGGTGTAATGAAGGCCGAAGATGCGCTTTTCTATTGATGTAAGACTTATCAGTGTCTGAAATAAATCTTCCGCACAGAACCTGATCTGTCATCTTAAAAAATTCTATCCTGGTTGCTGGATTGACAAGCTCTACCTTTGGCTCCTTGATCTGTCTCCAGATAAGCGAGGCCAGAATTTTTTCTTCATCAGCCTTCCGAAAACCATATGCCCGAACACAAAAATTCTTTTTATAATAACCATTCCATCCAAAATTCCTAATCTCCTGCTCCAGACAATCTGTATCTGTCAAAAATAAGTAATCAAGAACAGAGTGTGTATAGGAAAGCCTATTAGCCATTGCATCCTCTGAATCTATAATGAGAAAATTATGTATAAGATTGAAATTCCTGCTATCTGTTAGAGCAAGAACTTCCTCTTTTGCAAGATCAATATATTCCTTTGACAATACAAATATCTTTTTTATCATTTAATCTAACAGAATGCATCCAAATATTTAAATCAATTCCTAAGATTATTTTTTTTGTATAGAAAATTATTTAAATTTGATATTCGTGATAGGTATTATGCAGAATAAAAGAGGTCGGCCACCAAATTCCAGAATCAGAGACAACATCATCGAAATACTGCATTTTATAAAAAAAGGTTATGGGTATGATATATTTAAAATTTACAGGCAAGTATTTCCTAAAGTTACACTCAGATCAATCTACTATCATCTCAACAAAGGTGTAGAATTGGGACTTTTTGTGTTTGAGAAAGTCAAAAACGAAAAAGGTGATTATTCATGGGGAGAGACAGCTGAGAAGATATATTATTCTCTTGGGCATAATGCCAAACCAATCGGAATAAAAAAAATCAAGGAATATTTGGACAGTCAAAATGGTAAATGATGAACTTATCAACTATATAAAACAAGTCAAAAAAAGCGGGCATAGTGACGAGACCATTGTAAATCATCTGAAAAACCATGGTTACAATGAAAAGGTCATTGACGATGCTTTTGAAAAATTAAACAAAAAATTGGATAAGCTTCTCATAATAATCATCATCCTGGTATCCTCAGCAGCCATTCTCCTGATAATTTCCTTGTTCATAGGTCTAAAAGCTAAAATATCTTTCTCAAATCCTAATCCCGTCTGTGATGGTGTTGAGATAATACAATACAAGTATCAGGATCTTGGAGTAATATGCAATAATCTTGGTTCCAGCCTGAACATCCAAATCCCTGTTGAAAATTCAGGAAATAAGACCATAAACTCACTAGGTCTCAAGATAGCGGGATCAAAGAAACAATTTGAACAGGAAAACACAAACCTCCTGGAACCGGGAAAAGTCTCGATAAACTCAATAAATTACAATCTTGAAGAAAATGGAAAACTAACAGAAATCACTATAATACCTCGCATTTATGACAATGACAAAGAAAAGAAATGCAGTGATTTTTCACTCTCTTTCAAGGAGATTTCATGCAATTGAACCAGCAT
>JAHIYL010000049.1 GCA_018815145.1 Nanobdellota archaeon
GCGTTTTCAGAAGAGTCAATAAAGAGGCTTGATGATTACTTGCGAAATCCAAAGATTTCACCATTCGGGGAGAAGATACCTCATCAGCATCACAACAACAAAGCAAAATCAAAAACAAGCAAAGTCAATAAGACAAAAGGTGAACATTGATGGTCAAACCAATAGCAGAGATAAAAGAAGGCGGTGAATGCACAATAGACTGTGTAGAATGCGGCAAAAACCTGATGAGCAGGATGTCCTGTCTGGGCCTTTTGAACGGCACAAAACTCAGAGTATTAAAGAATAAAGGCAAAGGGCCGATCCTTGTGAAGGTGCTGAATTCAAAGATGGCCATAGGCAGGGGACAGGCAGAGAAGATACTTGTCAGTGAGGATGGCGAAGATCAGAAAAAAAAAAACTGATAAGACAGAATCCGGACACAATAATAAAAAAAAGCATTGTAAGGATAGTGGTAAGAGTCAGAATCAGAAAAAGATTACAATTGCACTTGCAGGAAACCCCAATGTAGGAAAGACGACTCTCTTCAATTCCCTGACAGGCTCAAGACAGCATGTGGGGAACTGGCCTGGAAAGACAGTTGAGAAAAAAACAGGAAATTTTATTTTTGGCGGAAAAATTTTTGAGGTTGTCGACCTGCCTGGCACATACAGCCTGACAGCCTTCTCTGCAGAGGAACTGATAACCAGAAGATTCATAATTGATGAAAAGCCTGATGTGGTTGTGCATGTGATTGATGCAACAAACCTTGAGCGGAATCTCTATCTTGCAGTCCAGCTCATAGAGATCGATTCTAATATAATCCTTTATCTGAATTTTGATGATGATGCAAAAAAAGAGGGTATTGATATTGATGAAAAAAAGCTTAGCATCCTGCTTGGAATTCCTGTAATAAAATCTGAGGCAAGGATAAAAAAACAGTATGCTCTGCTCGAGCAGGTGGATAGGTGTGCAGTGAAAAAACCCGGGAAAAAACCAGTTGCATATGGCCAGGAATTGGAATCGCACATTGAAGAGGTCAGGTCCTTTCTTGAAAATGCTTTGGAAAAAAATTCAGATATACCATTGAAATGGATGGCAATAAAAATTATTGAGCATGATGACGAAGCAATCGCCATAATCAAAGAGCAAAAATCAGGAGCAAAGATCATAGATGATGCGATGAGGATAAGGAGGCATATCGAGTCAGTGTATGCTGAAGATGCAGGTACAATTCTAGCAAAAGCAAGATATGCTTTCATAGAGGGCCTTTTAAAGGAATCTATGAAGGTCAAAAAAAGAACAGGAGCATCTTTTACTGACAGGCTGGACAATGTGGTCACAAATAAGCTTTTCGCTGTGCCGATATTTCTGTTGATAATGTTTCTCTTGTTTCAGATTTCATTCACTTTTTCATTACCGTTCGTATCATTGATCCAGTCTTTTTTTTCTGCAGTCAAAGATATTCTGGTAACTTTATTGGAATCAGTCAATGCGCCTGAGTTCATAATCTCGCTTTTAGGTGATGCAGTGATTGAAGGAGTTGGTGCAGTATTGATATTCCTGCCTACAATAATGATGCTGTTCTTCATGATTGCAGCATTGGAAGATTCAGGTTATATGGCAAGAGTAGCATTCATAATGGATGAACTGATGCACAAGATAGGCCTGCACGGAAAATCATTCATCCCGCTCATACTTGGATTTGGATGCAGTGTCCCGGCTATCATGGCAACAAGGACACTTGAGACAAAAAAAGACAGGCTCCTGACATTGCTTGTCACACCATTCATGTCGTGCAGTGCGCGGCTTCCGGTGTATGTGCTTTTTGCAGGGATCTTCTTCCCGAAGTTCCAGGGAGTCGTGATATTCTCGATGTATCTTCTGGGCATCATTGTTGCTGTGCTTTTTGCATTTGTCCTGAACAAGACCATATTCAAAGGACTTACAAGCCCTCTTGTGATGGAACTTCCTCAGTATAGGATGCCTACTTTGTCAGGGCTTGTGATACATATGTGGGAAAAGGGAAAATCATTTGTATACAAGGCAACAACAATCATCCTCGCAGCCACTGTTGTCATCTGGTTCCTTGGAAATCTGCCGTATGGTGTGGCTTATGCTTCAAAAGAAAGCCTTGCCGGCCAGCTTGGGCAGCTGATAGCACCTTTTTTTGCTCCTTTGGGTTTTGGGACATGGCAGGCAGCTGTTGCACTGATATTTGGTTTTGGAGCAAAAGAGATAGTGATAGGGACATTCGGTGCAATATATGGGGGTGCCGCAGACCTGACAATGTCTCTGCAGAGCGTCTTTTCACCTTTGTCAGCATTCTCATTCATGGTATTTGTCCTGCTTTATGTCCCATGCATATCAACACTTGCTATCATAAAAAAAGAGACAGGGACCTGGAAATGGGTCATCTTCAACCTGGTCACTTCAACAGGAGTTGCCTGGCTATTCTCATTCCTGATATACAATATTGGCCTTTTGGCGGGATTCAGATGATTGAACAGATATTTTTTTATGCCATCGGCGGGATTGCCCTATTCGTTCTAGGAAGAATGCTTTACAGGCAATACAATAAGCCTGACAAGTGCGCCGGATGCATGAGCAAAGGGAACTGCAGCAGCAAATGCACTAGGACGAAATAGATAAAACCAGTTTCAAAGCTTTTTGCTGATTAACAAAGTTTAATAATCAATTTCACATTTCAGTATATAGAGCCTATCCCTAAATTTTTGTAGTCGCTAAAATTCAAGTTTATAGACAACAAATATATAAGTGAGTTCATCTTTAATAATCGTTGTTATTAGTCGATAAAAAAGGTGAACTCAC
>JAHIYL010000050.1 GCA_018815145.1 Nanobdellota archaeon
AACAAAAAATGGAAAACCATTAAAAAACTGCAATAGACTGAAGAATTGCATAAAAAAGTGAGGTTATTAAAACTGCAAATGACAAACCTTAAAAAAAGAATCAATTTCCAGAATGATTAATGGAAATTTCTGTCTTTAAGGAGCAAAATAAAGATGTGGATAAATTCTCTGAAGAAGCGTGGAAAAGGTTTGAAAAGGATAACAATACGATAAATAAAAATCATAAAGTGAGGGTTTAATATGGGAAACAAAGAGCTATGGGAGCAAAGGCATAAGAATTCAATAGGAAGATACAATAGGGTAACTGATTTCGCAAGATTCTGTTATGATAATTTCCTGAAAAACAAGAAGGGAAAGCTTCTTGACCTGGGCTGCGGCAAAGGATCAGATTCAATTTTCTTTCATTTCAAGGATTTTGCAGTGACAGCTGTGGACTATTCAAGCGAAGCTATCAAGCAATTCAATTTCCAGCAGAATAAGAATAACCTTTTTATCACCAGCCTTGTAAAAGATATGGCTGAAGGGTTCAGTTTTGAAGATTCTTCCTTTGATATTGTGTATTCCAGGTTGGGACTTGATTATCTGACTGATGAAGATACAAAAAAAGTCTTTTCAGAGATAAAAAGGATACTTAAAAGTGAGGGTTACTTCTTATTCCAGGTCAAATCAAATAATGATCAGAAACATGGTCAGGGCAAGGAGATCGAAAAGGATATGTATGAAGATGAAGACGGATATGCAAGGCATTTTATTTCACAGGATTATGCAAAAGAGCTTCTTGATGGATTTGAGATCATTTTCATGGATGAGAAGAAGATAGCAAACGGAAATGCATACCTTGACGTGATTGCAAAGAAGAAGTGAGAATCAGGATATGGTGAAGTATGGATACATCAGAAATACTTTTCAATATTGCACTGCTGGCCTTTTCTATTTCTTATTCTATATATTTTCAAAGGCTGATAAAAGAATGGCCTCTTATCGGACGATGGATGAGGTATCTTTTGAATATCAGGCCGCTGTATCAATATTCAAAACTTCACTCGGCCATCGCTGTGGTCACAGGATTTCTCGTCTATAATGTGTTAGGTATAACCCTGTTTTTAAGCAGCATCAACGCATTTGTCAGACTAAGGTCATTTTTCTATATAGGGATTGTTGTATATACTTATCTTATCCTACCTTCATTTCTGATGCATATTGTCAGGGGATTGCTGCAGCTCTTCATCGGAAAAGATTATACAAAAGCCAAAGATTACTTTGATTCACAATCAGACAGGTCTAATTTCAGGCTTGGACTCAATCCTGATACAGCCAATGAGATATATCTGGACATCAAAGAAAAGAAGTATCTAAGAATTGCACAGAGAATAATTGTATGCTCAATTGTGATTGCCATATGCTATCTGATGCCTTTTGTGCTGGTTCTGATAGAAAAAGTGAGAGCTTAGATGTCAAAAACTGACTTAATCCGTGATTTATTCATCTTCTTAAAATCATTATCCTGAGTTACAAAAATATCTGCATTAGTACTGATAAATGTAGAGAAATGAAGCGAATCTCGTGGATCTAAATCATATTTTTTCAATACTGTCAATGAGTCCATAAGTAACTTTCTATCAAGACTGATAAAATCAAAATTTTGCATGTCTAATAATGAATCACAAAATTCAATAGCCAAATCTTTGCTTTTATTTTTTTTTATCTTGAAAAAAACTTCATCAAATGTAAGTGCTGAAGTTACTGCTTCAAACTTATTTTCTTGAATATTCTTCAAAAGTTCCAAACATTTATCAGCTAACCTAGATCTCTCTAATACACTATAGATTAAAATATTTGAATCAATATAGATTTTCATCTTTTAGAAAGATAATCCTTATATTCTTTTTTTATCTCTTGAGCTGTTTGATGCCTGTATTCTTCCCCATATTTTCTGATTTTTTCTGCCACTTTCAATATATTTGATTCTTTTTTCCGTATCTCTATATGATCTTTTTTGTCCTCAAAAAAAATAGTGTCTCCAGGAGAAAGATTATAGTTTTCCCTGAATATCTTAGGTATCACGACCTGTCCTTTTTCACCTAATTTCATCTTTGCAATCATTTCATACCACCTGTAGGAAAAAGTAATACTTATATTTATACTTTTTGGAAAAATATTTTGTAATGGTTAATATGAATGATGAAGCAACAACACTAATTTGTAAGAATCCAATAAGAATTTACATCCTTCAACCATTCTCTTGTCAACATAAATACCTGCACTTTCTCAGAATCAACATAATTGTCAATTTCTGAAAATAATTTCTGTAATTCATCAAAAGTTTTTTCAAGTGCAACTACTGAAATATTTTCCAAGCTTTTTTCTATTTCATGCAAATGGTTAATAATTAATTCATATTTCTGAATAAACAAATGAAAATCACTTTCCTTTTTTTCGATTAGATCCGAAACTTCAAGTGCTGTTTTTGAAATTTCCAGTGAAATCCCATGTAGCTGTTTCATCGAGTTAAACAATTGCATATGTTCAGACATAAGTTTTTTGTACAATGGTTCAATTTTGATTCTAAATTCTTCATCATCACGTGTGTAAAAGTTTGAATTTTGGATTTTTTGCTTGAGAAATCTCCTTTTTAATAATTTCAACAGAAATACTCTTCGAGGTTCAGGTCGTAATGTTGGAGGAATAATTACCATTAATGATTGTCCGGTTCTTCCAGATAAACCAACAGATGCCAGATTACCGTAATGTTGACAAAATAGAAAATACAAAAGATCCTGCGCAAAAAAATGCTCTAATATCTTGGAAAATACAAAAATACTTTTGGGTTCTTTTCCTTCAGTGAGAAACTCAACAAATGAAAAATTTTTTTCCATTTTTGCTTCAAGAATTTGTTTAAAATCAATACCAGATTTTTTTAATTTGCTTATATGGTCCAAAATAACTGAACGAGGAGGTTCATCATAAGATTCAGGATAGTGAAAATGGACAATTTTTAACAAAGCTCTATAAATTTTTTCCTTTGCCGACTCTCTTGGTAAAGTAGTTGTCAACAATTTTGGTGTATCTCTAATATTCTGTTCAACGTATTCGTCAAGAATCTGTAATTCATCAACCATTAACAAATATTAAAAAATTATGATATAAATACTTAACTATTCAAAATCTTATAGAATGCATCGAACATTGGTTCTTCTGTGGAAAAGAGATGGAACTTGCCTCCCGATGACTTAGTCTCATTCTCTATAGAGAGTATATGGTTATAGAGCTGCTCACGGTATTCTGCTCTCTTTGCTTCGCTGATATATGTATGGATCTCTTTATTTGTCTCAGCATCCTTTAGTATCACATCACCAAATACCTTAAAATTGGTCTCTGTCTTGTCCAATACCTGGATGACCTTCAATTCCTGATTTGCATACAGCGGGATAGAGCTCTTTATCTCCTCAATATCAAATAGATAATCTGAGATGATAACAATCAGTGATTTTGATTTCAGCGTCTTTTTGTATTTTCTCATAAGGTCTGAAAATTCAATGTGTCCAGTGCATTTGATCTTGTTCAGGTGCGAGAGGAACCCCATGACCTGGCTCATGCCTCTGTTTGCCTTGAAAGTCACAAAATACCTTGAAAAAGTAGACAGCTGGAACCTCTCATTTGTCCTTGCTGCAAGATAGGCAAAGCCAAGGCCTAGCATTGCAGCGTATTCAAATTTTGTATATTTGCCAGTTCCAAAATCCATTGACTTTGATACATCGATCAGCACATGCACTGTGAGAGACTTGTCTTCTTCATATCTTTTTATGTAGAAATCATCTGTCCGCGCAAAGATGTTCCAGTCTATTGCCCTAAAATCATCACCTGGCACATACTGCCTGAAATCATTCACAACAAGACCTGTTCCCATGTGAGTAGATTTTTTAGAGCCTGTGAATGAGGATGTCACTCTCTTGTTGACTATCAGAGAGAATCTTTTCAATTGCGAAAGGAAGTCTATGTCTATCATCTTATTTTCTTTATTAATTGTAATGTTTATTGTAAAGTTCTAATACTGTCTTTAATTTGTGAACTGTCTTCAAAAGCTCTTTTGGTTCTGGGCAAATATTGAGCATGCGCTGGCGTGATCTAAAGATCAACACCTTATAGAGCGGCTTGAAAATCACTGAGACATGATCCGCACCATTCTCAATTCTATCTACCTGAGACCAGCCTGTAAATATTTTTAACTTTGAAAAGCCAGTCCTATACACTATGATATCATATTCTTTGGGCCTTCTTAAAGCAGAAATAAATAACGTCAAGAATAAAGCGAACAATACAATATTGATGATTGATCCAAATCCACCTGGAAATATCCATTCATCACCTGAAAAATTAGTATATAATATCACTCCAATGACCATAGCTGAAAGAGATATGAAAAGGTATTTAACTGGGAGCTCCAATGAATCTGCTTTGTGATGTATCACATCAATCTTCTTCTCTCTTTGCACGAAATCCCGGAATGAAAAGTATTTTACACGCAGCCACTGTATTATTAAAGGCATGTTTAAGACTATATAAATTGTAATCAAATACCAATAATATTTGAGATACATATATAGAGCCATTGTTCCTACGCTTTCCTCAAGACCTCGGTTATCGCATCGTCTGTTGTCATTCCCTTTCTTTCAGCCTCAAAATTCAGTATTATCCTATGCCTGAGGATAGGGTAGGCCATGGTCTCGATGTCTTTTTTAGACACATAGTTCCTGCCATCGATGAGTGCAGTTGCTTTTGCTGCCAAGATGAGTCCTATCGATGCCCTTGGAGAAGCACCATATTCAATAAGATCCTTCATGGTCCTTGTCTTGTTAACAATCTTCAGGACCTTTTTTTTCAGGTCGTTTGCAATAGGGACTTCTCTGGTATATTCCTGGAATTTTTCAATGGCAGATTTATCAAATACTTTCTTGAGCTGAGGCATCTCTTTCTTGCCTGTAAACCTATCCACAATCTTTTCTTCTTCGTCAATATTAGGGTAATCAACTTTTATCTTCAAGAGAAACCTGTCTGACTGGGCCTCTGGAAGCGGGTATGTCCCTTCCTGTTCAATCGGATTCTGTGTCGCAAGT